>CAZIAA010000115.1:0-5485 GCA_964537365.1 uncultured Sandaracinobacter sp. | reverse complement strand
TCGCCCGCCCGGCGCCGTGCGTGCCGCCACCAGCCGCAACAGATCGGCGGTCCACATTTGCGGATTGCGCGCTGGTGCAAAGCCATCGAGGAACCAGGCGTCCGCCATGCCGCACCATTCCGCCAGCGCCACATGGGCATCGGCCAGCACCAGATCGAGCGTCACGCCGATATCGGCGAAATCAACGCGCAGCCGGCCGCTTTTCTGTTCCGGCCAGGCCGCCAGCAATATGTCGGCCAAGCACCGCAATTCACCATGCGCTGCCAGTGCCTGCGCCGCCTGTTCCCGGCGCAACGGCCAGGCTTCGACGGAAAAGATCTGCAGCCGCGCCTGCGCCGGGCGGTGTCGCTGCCACAGATCGAGCAGCGCCAGAATATTGAGACCAGTGCCAAAGCCCAGCTCGGCCACGGTGAAATGCCGCCGCCCGGCCCAGGCATCCGGCAATCCGCAGCCATTCAGGAAAACATGGCGCGCCTGCGCCAGGGCGCCGGCGCGCGAAGCATAGACATCGACGAAGCGCCGGGACAGCAGCACGCCATCCTCGAACACCGCATCCGCGTCCGCAAAATCTTCGGCGCTCACTCCGGCAGGCGGCGGACGGTGCGAATGACCACGGGTGCGGCCAGCATCTGCCCCTTCATCACCCCTTCGCCCTTGCCGGCATCGATCGGCTGACGCAGGATTTCATGCACCACATCCATGCCTTCGACCACATGGCCGAATACGGCATAGCCCTGATTGTCGCCCGGCGCTTCCGGATTGGCGTCCAGACTGGGCAGCCCGCCAATGATGATGAAGAAATCCGCCTGGGCGCTGCCGGGCGCGGCACGCGCCATGGAAATTGCGCCATTGTCATGGACGAGACCGGTTTTCACCGTCGATTCATGCGCAATCGGCGGCAATAATTTGGCCGGGTCGCGCAACCCCGCCTGCACCAGCCCGAGATCGTCGCGCCCCGAAAAAGTGACGGAACGGAAAAAGCTGATTCCATCGAGCTTGCCGGAATCGACATAGCGCAGGAAATTGGCGGTGGTGACAGGCGCGCGCGCGACTTCCAGCCGCAACACGATCGGCCCGCGGCTGGTCTGCAACCGCACAGCCACAGTCTGATAGCGCGGCGCCATCACCGGCACGGCTTCGACAGCAGTGGGGGCGCTCTCTGCCAGCGGAGCCGTCTCCGTCGCGGCCGGCGGCGCTGCTTCTATGGGGGCGGATTCTGTGGCGGCCACAGCCGGGGCCAGCGCCAGCAGGGCGGCACATGCAATCATTCGGATCATGGCGCTGGAATCTAGCGCCATTGCCCGCCGCGCGCCAGCAATGTCGCTGCCCACAGCCTCAGCCAATCAGGCTCTCCACCCATTGCGGCACCAATGTCCCCGCCGGTCCCGGCACGCTGGCATGGAATCGCGGGCTGGTCATCGACGGATCGAGATTGAGCTCCAGACACCAGGCGCCAGCGGCCAGCGCCAGATCGACGAAACCGGCCGCCGGATAGACATTGCCCGATGTGCCGATCGACAGGAACAGATCGGCGCGCGCCAGCGCCACTTCGATTGCCGCCATATGATAGGGCATTTCGCCAAACCAGACGATATCGGGCCGGAGCGTCATCCTGCTGGCACAGCCCGGGCAGGCGGTCAGCCCCGACAATGGCGCCGTCCAGGGAAAGCGCCCGGCACAAACCCCGCACAGCGCCGATTTCAATTCGCCATGCATGTGCAGCAAACGCCGCGCGCCGCCGCGTTCATGCAGATCATCGACATTCTGGGTCACGATCAGCAATTCGCGGCCGTCGCCATGCCACTGCGAATCGAGCCGCGCCAGCGCCAAATGCGCGGCATTGGGCTGAACATTCGCCAGCGCCGCGCGGCGCAGGTCATAGAAACGCTGCACCAGCAGCGGATCACGGGCAAAGGCTTCGGGCGTCGCCACATCTTCCACCCGATGCCCTTCCCACAAGCCGTCCGGGCCGCGAAATACCGGCACGCCGGATTCGGCCGAGATGCCCGCTCCGGTCAATACCACGATCCGGCGCGGCCGCCGCGCGCGCAGCTCGGCAAAAGGCATGATTGATCCCTTTCTTCCGGCAACTCCTGTGCCAGCCCCCACTGCCCAAAAGCGCCGGGCTTGCCAACCGCCCGACCTTGCGCCACGACAATGGCATGGAGACTCGGATGATCAAGGTCGGCGTGCTGGGCGCGGGCGGGCGCATGGGGCAGGCCATCATTGCCGAAGTGCGGCAGGTCGCCGACACCTGGCTGCAGGGCGGCGTCGAACGCGCTCAGCACCCCCTGGTCGGCAGCGATCTGGGCGATGGCAAAAGCATTTGCGCCAACGCCGGCCCGCTGGCGCGGCAATGCGATGTGCTGATCGATTTCAGCACCCCCGCCGCACTTGAGGAACATCTGCGCGCCGCCGGAGACAGCGGCACGCCAATCCTGATCGGCACCACCGGGCTGCAGCCAGAGCACCACCGCCATATCGACAAGGCCGCCGCCAATATCGCCGTGCTGCAGGCCGCCAACACTTCGCTTGGTGTCACATTGCTGGCCCGTTTGGTCGAACAGGCCGCGCAAGCGCTCGGCCCCGACTGGGACATCGAAGTGCTGGAATTTCACCACCGCCACAAGGCCGATGCGCCCTCCGGCACGGCCCTGCATCTGGGCGAGGCAGCAGCGCGCGGGCGTGGCGGCGCGCTCGATGATCTGCGCCTGCCGCCACACACCACCGAAAGCGGCGTGCGCCAGCCCGGCGGCATCGGCTTTGCCGTATTGCGCGGCGGCTCGGTCGCTGGCGACCACCGAGTCATCCTCGCCGCCGAAGGGGAGCGGCTGGAACTGGCGCATATCGCCGAAACCCGGGAAATCTTCGCCCGCGGCGCCGTGCGGGCGGCACGCTGGCTGGCCCGGCAGAAGCCCGGACGCTATCGCATGGCGGATATCTTCCAGCTACCCGGTTGACTGCCGCGCCAACTGCGCGCGCCCGGCGCCTTTTGGCGTCGGGGCTTGCCAAACCGGGCCATTTTCTGCATTTGGACGCCAGTTTTATCTCGGGCGCCTGCGGGAAACCCTATGCGGGCCATGTAGCAAGGTCGGTCAAACAGCTTTATGGCGAAGGAAGAACTTCTGGAAATGCGCGGCACAGTGGTCGAACTGCTGCCCAATGCCATGTTTCGCGTCAGACTGGAAAATGATCATGAAATTCTTGGTCATACCGCCGGCAAGATGCGCAAGAATCGAATCCGCGTGCTGACCGGGGATGAAGTGCTGGTCGAACTCACGCCCTATGACCTGACCAAGGGCCGGATCACCTATCGCTTCAAATAGCAGCGCTCCGATGTCCCGCACCGCAGCGGATCCGCCGGCGCGACTGCAACTGGTGCTGGCATCGCAATCGCCGCGCCGGCTGGAACTGCTGGCCCGCCTCGGCCTCGTGCCTGCCATCATCGAACCGGCCGATATCGATGAAACCCCGCGCAAATCCGAACCGCCGCTGGCGCTGGTGCGCCGGCTGGCGCAGGAAAAGGCCGCGCTTGTCGGCCAGCGCCATGCCGGCCGTGTTATCCTCGCCGCCGACACCGTCGTTGCCGCCGGCCGCCGTATCCTGCCCAAGGTCGAAGACGAAGCCAGCGCCCGCCACTGTTTGCAAATCCTGTCGGGCCGCCGCCACAAGGTGCTGACTGCGATCTGCGTGATCGATGCCCGCGGCCAGTTACGCCAGCGCCTGTCGCAATCAAGCGTGCGTGTCGACCGGCTGCGCCCCGCCGACATGGATGCCTATATCGCCAGCGGCGAATGGCGCGGCAAGGCCGGCGGTTACGCCATTCAGGGCCGCTTCGAAGCGCATGTGCTGTGGATGGAAGGCAGTTTTTCCGGAATCATGGGCCTGCCACTGGCGGACGCCCGGCGCATGCTGATGACAGCGGGAATCCTTGCCTGAATTCCATCTGGATGAACGCCTTGGCGAAAGCCGGGCGGCGGTCGTCGCAGGTGAGAAACTGCTGGAAATGCACATCCGCCGCGATGGCGACGGCCCGCCCGCCGGCAGCCAGATTCAGGCCCGGCTGGTCAAAAAGCTCGGCAAGCGTGGTATCGCCCGGCTGGGGGATCTCGAACTTCTGGTCGAACCCTGGCCAGCGCAAGCAACCGAAGGCGCGCTGCAGGATCTGGAAATCACCCGCGCCGCCTGGCTGGAACGCGGCCGCCCGCGCCTCGCCAAAGCCCGCCCGCTGGCGCGCACACCGACCGAAACACCCAGCCTGGTTAGCTGGCTGCGCGGCCGCGGCCTGCAACACAACCCCGGCTGGCCGGACTGGCTGGCCGAACAATGGGACGATGCCTTGCAGCAGGCCCGATCGGGCCATGTCCTGTTTGCCGGCGGCAGCCTGCAACTGACACCAACACCCGCGCTGGTCGCCGTCGATGTCGACAGCCATGGTGGTGGCGCGAACCTCGCCGCCGACTCCCTGCGCCAGCTGGCGCGGCTGATCCCGCTGTGGCGGCTGGGTGGCAATATCGTCATCGACCTGCCCAACGCCGACAAGCCGGCCCGCAGTGCCGCAGTCGCGGCCTTTGATGCCGCCATGGCCGAAATCGCT
This sequence comes from uncultured Sandaracinobacter sp., assembly GCA_964537365.1. GTDB lineage: Bacteria > Pseudomonadota > Alphaproteobacteria > Sphingomonadales > Sphingomonadaceae > Sandaracinobacteroides. The sequence goes on along the minus strand of CAZIAA010000115.1, from coordinate 888 downwards.
GCGCCCCGCTTCGAACGCACCGCCATCAATGGCTTCGGGCTGATGCAGATCGTCTGCGAACGGCGCGGCCCCTCCATTCTGGAACGCGCCTGGTTCGACCGCGCCGGCAGCGACGCCATCGACTGGCTGCAGACCGTGGCGCACAGCCCGGACACCGGCCCCATCCGCCTGCCCGACAACGCAGCGGTGCGGCAATGGCTGCAGGCGCGCCCACATCTGCTGCAAGGCCTGGCAGCACAAACCCACCGTCCGCTTGGGCGATCCCCAGCTTGACAGCAACGCATTTCCACCCTTCACCGCAGATATGTCCGACAAGCCCGGTTCCGCTCCGTCTTCTGAAAGCCGCCGCACCCCATCCTGCCCGGTCTGTGGCAAGCCGGCGCACCAGGACCATGCGCCATTCTGTTCCGCCACCTGCCGCGATCGCGATCTTCTGGCCTGGCTGGACGGGCGCTATGTGGTGCCAGGCCCGCCGGCAAACTCTGATGCCGAAGACGGTTGACCACAGCATTCACTTCGCCGTATAGCCGCGCGACCGGTGTCGCCTAGGTAGCTCAGTTGGTAGAGCAAACGACTGAAAATCGTTGTGTCGGCGGTTCGATTCCGTCCCTGGGCACCATCATCTGAAGTATTGTGCTGCGATTACAATGAGATCGCATTGGTATGGACTTATCAGCCCACCCTTTGGCCTGCCTTTTCGAGTCTTGCTTACGCCAACCGGTCAGTTCCGACATGTGTCGCCACACTCAACTTTCCAGAATCAAGCGCCCTCGCACGCGCGCACGTAATGGTGTGAAAATTCCCACGCTTGATGCCGCATCGTCTCCGTTCATAGGCTGGCAGAACTCCTGCTATTATTCCCTCTCACGGCTCCGTCGCGACAGTGAT
>CAZIAA010000114.1:0-5488 GCA_964537365.1 uncultured Sandaracinobacter sp. | reverse complement strand
ATGGCATCGAGCTGACCTTCCTGCACGAAATCTCCATGCTGCTGATCCTGATGCTGACGTCCAAGGGCATGGCCGGGGTGCCGCGCGCCAGCCTTGTCGTCATTGCCGCGACATTGGGGCAGTTCAACATCCCCGAAGCCGGGCTGGTGCTCATTCTGGCGGTCGACCATTTCCTCGACATGGGGCGTTCGGCCAGCAATGTGGTGGGCAATGCCGTCGCCACTGCAGTCGTCGCCGAATGGGAACGCAAACATCAGCAAGCCCTGACATCCGGCCACAGCGACCAGCAGCGGCCCTGAATATTTTGCGGAGTATTGCTCCGCAATCTCTTGACAGCGCCTCACGCCGGATTAGGTTGGAAACAGTCGAATCTTGAGGGAGCGCGACCATGGCCACTGCTGCACGGGATACCGATCTTCCGCCGGAGATCCTGGATATCGCCAATCCGAAACTCTGGGGCGAATTCACCGATCTGCTGCCCTATTTCCGCCGCCTGCGCGAAGCCGGGCCGGTGCATTACTGCCCGGATTCCATCTATGGCGCTTACTGGAGCGTGGTGACCGGCCGCGAAATCATGGAGGTCGAAGGCAATCCGGACGTGTTTTCCTCCAGTTGGGAGCGCGGCGGCATTTCCATCGCCGGCGGCCGCACCGACATTCCGCCGGAACGCATGCTGCCGATGTTCATCGCCATGGACCGGCCACAGCACACCGGCCAGCGGCGCACGGTGGCGCCGGCATTCACACCGTCGGAAATGCTGCGCCAGGGCCCGATGATGCGGCAACGCACTGCCGAAGTTCTCGACAGCCTGCCCGTGGGGGAGGATTTCAACTGGGTGGAAAAAGTCTCGGTCGAGCTGACCACCATGATGCTGGCGATGCTGTATGACTTCCCCTGGGAAGACCGGCATCTGCTGCCGATGTGGTCGGATGTCGTCACCGACATGCAATCCTTCGAGGATGAGGACATCAACGAACGCAACTGGGCCGAAATGATCCGCATGCGCGACTATTTCGGTCAGCTGTGGGCGGAACGCGTCGACAAGGAACCAACGCCCGATCTCATTTCCATGCTGATCCATTCCGCGGCCACCAACAATATGGGACCGCAGGAATTCCTCGGCAATATGGCGCTGCTGACGGTTGCCGGCAACGACACCACCCGCAATTCGATGTCGGCCGCCGTCATGGTGCAGCATCTCTATCCCGACAACTGGGCGAAGATGATGGCGGATCCGCACCTCATCCACAATGGCGTGTCCGAACTGATCCGCTGGCAAAGCCCGGTCGCGCATATGCGCCGCACCGCCACCCAGGATTATGAGATCGGCGGCAAGCGCATCCGCGAAGGCGACAAGGTGGTGCTCTGGTATCTGTCGGCCAGCCGCGACGAAGCCATGTATCCGGATGGCGATGTGTTTGATCCGGAACGCGAAAACGCCAAACGGCATCTGTCCTTCGGCTTCGGCATCCACCGCTGCGTCGGCTATCGTCTGGCGGAACTGCAACTGCAGATGCTGCTGGAAGAAATGCACAAGCGTGACATGGAAGTCGAACTGACCGGCAAGCCGGAACGGATCTACGGCTGCTTCATCAATGGTTACACCCGCCTGCCGGTGCGGATCACGCGCAACTGACGAAACCATTGCCCGGCGGCGGCACGGGTGCGGGCCCGGCCCCCGGCCGGGGCGACTGGTCTCGATGGCATGTGGTTGCGCCTTGACTCGATACCTGCCGCCACTAGGCTGACAAGCAGGGAGATCTCTGCCCGACGGGCGCGGAAATCAGGAGCGAGAGACCAGGAGCGAGAGACTTGGCAACAGTTACAGCAAGCGACCTGCCGGTCGAGGTTCTGGACGTTGCGCGGCCGGAACTGTGGGGAGGAACCACGGATTTTTCGATCCTATTGGCGCATTTCGCGCGCATGCGGGATGCCGGGCCGGTGCATTACTGCCCGGAATCGATCTGGGGCCCGTACTGGAATATCGTCTCGCACCAGCACATCATGGAAGTCGAGGGGCAGGCCGACATATTTTCGTCGGACATCACCAATGGCGGCATCACCATCGGCCAGAAAAATGAAGCGCTGTTCGAGCAACTCGATATCCAGCCGGAAGAGCGCCTGCCCAGCTTCATCTCCATGGACGAACCGCGCCACACCGAACATCGGCGCGTGGTCTCGCCGCTGTTCTCCCCGACCGAAGTGGCGCGCCAGGGCGAAAGCATCCGCATGCGCACCGAAGAGCTGCTGGACAGCCTGCCGGTCGGCGAAAAATTCAACTGGGTCGACAAGGTCTCCGTCCCGCTGACGACGGCCATGCTCGCCATCCTCTGGGATTTCCCCTGGGAAGACCGCTTTCTGCTGCCGAAATGGTCGGATGCGGGTTCCGATATCGAATTCGTGCTGGACCCTGAACGCCGCCGCGAGCGGCAGCAGGCGCTGCGCGAAATGACCGACTATTTCCGCCGCCTGTTCGACCAACGCCGCAGGAAGGGCGTGACCCACGACCTCGTCTCGATGCTGGCGCATTCCGAAGCAACCAACAATCTGTCGCCAGCGGAATTTACCGGCACCGTCGCGCTGCTGATCGTCGGCGGCAACGACACCACCCGCAACACCATGTCGGGCGCAGTGATGGTGCAAAATCTTTACCCCGACAACTGGGCCAGGATGATGACAGAGCCGAAGCTCATCCGGAATGGCGTGCAGGAACTGCTGCGCTGGCAATCGGCGGTGGCGCATATGCGCCGGACACCGGTGCGGGATGTGGAAGTCGGCGGCAAGCTGATTCCGAAGGATTCAGCCGTCATCCTCTGGTATCCGTCGGGCAATCGCGACGAAAGCGTATTTCCCAATGCAGAAGTGTTCGACCCGGAACGCAACAATGCGCGCCGCCATGTCGCCTTCGGCTTCGGCATCCACCGCTGTGTCGGCTATCGTCTGGCGGAGCTGCAGTTGAACATGCTGCTGGAAGAAATGCAGAAGCGACAGATGCGGGTCGAGCTGGTCGGCGATGTCGAACGCAATTCCGGCTGCTTCATCAATGGCTATACCAGCCTGCCCGTGGTGCTCAGCCGCAACTGAGCAGCGCCGCAGTATCGCAAGTATCGCAAGATCTAGTCGGCGGGGTTCACCACCAGTTCCAGCGGCCCTTCGTTGCGTTCGGCATCGACATTGCCCGGATCGGCATCGTCCGCATCCGCGCCCGCCGTGATCCAGTCCCGCGACAGCCCCGCTTTGGCGAGAAAATTGCGCACCCGGTCGGCCCGCGCGCCGCGGATCTCGACATGGGCATCCGGATGAAGCCCCAGAATGGCCCTGACCTTGCGCAGCTCGAAGCTGGCTTCGGAATTCTCCGCCTCCAGATCCTCGGCGGACACACCTTGCAGCGGAAATCTTCGCATCGCCGTACTCTTGCTGTCCAGGAACGCCGCCAGTTCATAGTCCGGCGTGCCCCGCTTCAGCAGCAGGATTTCCCCATCATCCAGCCGGATTTCGATGCCGGGATCCGGCGCTTCGGTGATGAAGGGTGTGGTCAACTGCCGGATGGCATCCGGAAATGACGGATTTTCAGCGCGAAAACCGCGAATCCCGGTCACCAGCACCAGTCCGGCAACCAGCACCATCAGCAACGGCAGCAGTTTTTCCGCCAGTTTCTCCAATCCGGTTCCTTTTACCGATGCCATACCACAGCGCGCAGCCGCATAGAATACTGCATTTGGAATCAGTTTGCGAGCATTCAACCGGCAGTGCGCATATGGCGAAAGGCCAGCGCCTCCGCCACATGCGTGCGTTCGATGCGCGGCGCGGCCTGCAGATCGGCAATGCTGCGCGCCACCCGCAACACCCGTGTCCAGGCACGTGCCGACAGCCGCAACTTATCCGCCGCCTTCGTCAGCAACGCCCGCGCATCATCACCAATCATCTCCGGCGTCTCCAGCCATTTGCCTTCGGCTTCGGCATTGCTGCGCGCTGCCTTGTCGCGATAGCGTTCCATCTGCAACTGTCGCGCCGCCAGCACCCGTCTGGCCACATCGGCGCTGCGTTCGGCTGGCGCCGGCAAGGCCAGTTCGGCCGCCGTCAATGCGCGGACATCGACGAACAGGTCGATCCGATCGAGCATCGGGCCGGAAATCCGGGCCTGATATTCCTGCGCGCAGCGCGGTGCCCGGCTGCAGGCCAGCGCCGGATCGTCGAGATGGCCGCAGCGGCACGGATTCATCGCCGCCACCAGCTGCACCCGCGCCGGATAGGTGACATGGCGGGCCGCGCGCGCCACTTCCACTTCGCCGCGCTCGATCGGCTGGCGCAACGCATCCAGCACATGGCGCTGAAATTCCGGCAATTCATCCAGAAACAGCACCCCCAGATGGGCGAGACTGACTTCCCCCGGCCGCGCCCGGCTGCCGCCGCCGACCAGCGCCGCCATGGACGCGGAATGGTGCGGGCTGCGAAACGGCCGCAATTGCGAAATCCGGCCATCCTTCAATGCACCGGACAGCGATTCGATCATGGCGACTTCAAGTGCTTCGACATTGGTCAATGGCGGCAATATCCCCGGCAGCGCCGCCGCCAGCATCGACTTGCCAGCACCCGGCGGCCCCGACATCAACAGGTTATGGCCGCCGGCGGCAGCAATCTCCAGCGCCCGTTTCGGCGTTTCCTGGCCCTTGATGTCGCCAAAATCCGGCCCGCGAAAAGGCTGCGCGCCAAGCCGGGCCGGATCGGGCGGCGGCAACAGCCGGCTGCCCTTGAGATGCGCCACCAGCGCATGCAGATCGGGTGCGGCAATCACTTCCATGCCCGCGCCCGATGCTGCGAACCAGGCCGCTTCCGGCCCCTGCGCGCCGGGGCAAATCAGGCCCAGCCCGGCGCCGCGCGCATGCATGGCCGCCAGCAGCACGCCGGGCGACGGCAGGATGCGGCCATCCAGCGCCAGTTCGCCCACGGCGACATAATGCGCCAGCGCTTCCCGGTCGATCACCCCCATCGCCGCCAGCAGCGCCAGCGCGATCGGCAGATCATAATGCGAACCGGCTTTTTCGAGGTCGGCCGGGGCCAGATTGACCGTGATCCGGCGCGGCGGCATCGATAGGCCAAGCGCCGTGAAAGCCGCGGTCACCCGGTCGCGGCTTTCGCGCACGGCCTTGTCCGGCAGGCCGACGACGACGAAGCTGACCAGGCCGGATGCCATTTGCACCTGCACATCGACGGCGCGCGCTTCCAGCCCGAGATAAGCAACGGTTGCAGCCCGCGCGACCATGATATCTTCCCCCTTTGCACCACACCCCGACAGCGGGCCCGGCTCGCTGCCTGTTCCCTTCGCTAGCGCCTCGCCCGCGGCCGCGAAAGCCCCGCCGCGCCATTTCCAGCCGCGCACGACAGCAATTGCCTATGCCAGTGCTTTCCCTTAGGAGAGCGCAACACGAACGGGCCGGCTTAGCTCAGTTGGTAGAGCACCTGATTTGTAATCAGGGGGCCGCGGGTT
>CAZIAA010000113.1:0-5563 GCA_964537365.1 uncultured Sandaracinobacter sp. | reverse complement strand
ATCCAGAACGACATGACCGGGCAGACACCGGTCAGCTTCGAGCCGTCGGTGGATTATGTCGTCACCAAGGTGCCGCGCTTTGCCTTCGAGAAATTCCGTGGCGCCAGCGACACGCTGGGCACGGCGATGAAGGCAGTCGGCGAAGTGATGGCGATCGGCCGCTCGGTGCATGAATCCCTGCAAAAGGCATTGCGTGGTCTCGAAACCGGGCTGACCGGCTTCGACGAGCCGGAGGAACTGCTGAACGCCTCGCGCGGGGAAATTCTGGCGGCGCTCGCCCGGCGCGCGCCCAACCGGCTGCTCATTGCCGCGCAGGCCTTGCGGGTTGGAATCATTGCATCCGAAGTCGCCCGCGTGTCCGCTTATGACCCCTGGTTCGTCGAGCGTCTGGCGGAAATCATTGCCGCCGAAGCCGATGTGCAGGCGCACGGCCTGCCGGCGGACGCCGAGGGCTTTCGCAATCTGAAGGCCATGGGCTTTTCCGATGCCCGGCTGGCAAAACTGACCGGCCTGACCGAAACTGCAGTGCGCCAGCAGCGCCATGATCTGGATGTGCGCGCAGTGATGAAGCGCATCGACACCTGTGCCGGCGAATTCGCCAGCAAGACGCCTTATCTCTACTCCACCTATAATGGCAGCGAATGCGAAGCCGAAGTCAGCGACCGGCGCAAGATCGTCATTCTGGGCGGCGGGCCGAACCGCATCGGCCAGGGCATCGAATTCGATTACTGCTGTTGCCATGCTGCTTTTGCATTGGCCGAAGCCGGCTTTGAAACGGTGATGGTGAACTGCAATCCGGAAACGGTCAGCACCGATTACGACACGTCCGATCGCTTGTATTTCGAGCCGCTGACCGCCGAAGACGTTCTGGAAGTGCTGCACACCGAGCAGCAGGCCGGAACGCTGGTCGGCGTGGTGCTGCAATTCGGCGGCCAGACGCCGTTGAAACTGGCGCGGCAGCTGGAAGAGGCCGGAATTCCCATCCTTGGAACCTCGCCCGATGCCATCGACCTGGCCGAAGACCGCGAGCGTTTCTCGGCGCTGGTCGACAAGCTGCAATTGAAACAGCCGGCCGGCGGCATTGCCCATAGCCGCGAACAGGCCATCGAGGTTGCCGAACGCATCGGTTATCCAGTCTTGATCCGGCCGTCCTATGTGCTGGGCGGGCGGGCCATGGAAATCGTCGAATCGACTGCCAATCTGGAAACCTATATCGCCGAAGCGGTGCAGGTGTCCGGCGACAGCCCGGTTCTGATCGACCGCTATCTGCGCGATGCCATCGAAGTCGATGTCGATGCGCTGGCGGATGGCCAGGACGTGTTCGTGACCGGCGTGCTGCAGCATATCGAGGAAGCCGGCGTGCATTCCGGCGATTCCGCCTGCTCTTTGCCGCCGCACAGCCTCGATGATTCCATCATCGCCGAAATTCACCGGCAAACCCGGCTGCTGGCCGAAGCGCTGCATGTGAAGGGGCTGATGAATGTGCAATATGCAGTCAAGGATGGCGAAGTCTATCTGATCGAAGTCAATCCGCGCGCCAGCCGCACGGTACCGTTCATCGCCAAGGTCCAGGGCCGGCCCTATGCCAAGATCGCCGCCCGCATCGTTGCCGGCGATCCGTTGTCGGCATTCGAATTGCAGCCGCGGTCCGCCGGCCATATCGCCGTCAAGGAAGCCGTGTTCCCGTTCAGCCGCTTTGAAGGCAGCGATCCGGCGCTCAGCCCGGAAATGAAATCCACCGGCGAAGTGATGGGCTTTGACAAAAGCTTCACCATGGCATTCGCCAAGAGCCAGCTGGCGGCCGGAACCGTGCTGCCGATGGCGGGGCGGGCCTTTATTTCGGTCAAGGACAGCGACAAGCCGCTTGTCCTGCAATCCGCGCGGGATCTGGCCGAAATGGGTTTCGAACTGGTGGCGACGCGTGGCACCGCCAAATGGCTGCAGGACCATGACGTGCCGGTCAGCGTCATCAACAAGGTGCTGGAAGGCCAGCCGCATATCGTCGACGCCATCACCGACGGCGGCATCGCCATGGTGTGCAACACCACCGAAGGGGTGCAGAGCCTGAAGGATTCGGCGAGCATCCGCATGGCCAGCTGGGAACGCGGGGTGCCGATCTTCACCACCGTCGCTGCAGTCAATGCAGCGGTTCAGGCCATCGCCACGCTGAAACAACAGGACATGCAGGTGATGCCGTTGCAGGCGCATTATGCCGCCTGAAACACCGGCCTGAATCTCCGCCTGTCGCGGCGCGGGCGCTGCCGGATGGCAGTGCGCGGGCCCGGCGGGCGGCTGCCGGGGGTGCTTTGCGCTCTTGCGGAACCGGCCGCTCAGGGTTACACTGGAAGCTTCCGAGCGGAGTTCTCGGCCAGCCAGTGACATTTGTGAAACCGGGCTGCAGCCGAATGAATTTTCACGTAATTCTTACGTAATCTGGCAAACCCGACCTGAGAAAGGTTTGAATGCAAGCCATGGCAACAATGGATAAATTTCCGATGCTGGCCGAGGGTCACGAGAAACTGACCCGGCAGCTGAAGCAGCTGAAGGAAGAGGAGCGGCCACGCAATGTGGACGCGATCGAACAGGCGCGCGCGCATGGCGACATTTCGGAAAACGCGGAATATCACGCCGCCAAGGAACGTCAAGGCCAGATCGAAGCACAGATTGCCGATCTGGAAGACAAGCTGGCGCGGGCCGTCGTCATCGATCCGACCATGCTGTCCGGCGACAAGGTGGTGTTCGGCGCCACCGTCCGCCTGCTTGACGAGGACGACAAGCCCATCACCTATCAGATCGTCGGCGAAATGGAAGCGGATGCCCGGCATGGCCGGATCAGCTATAACTCGCCAGTGGCGCGCGCGCTCATCGGCCATCATCTCGGCGAGGAAGTGGATGTGGTGACGCCTTCGGGCGACCGCAGCTATCTGATCGACCGGATCGAGTTTCGCTGAGCTTCGAAAGGCAGACGGCCATGAAGCCGTTCCGGCCACCCGTTGCAATGGTTACCCGCGCCATCCTGATTGCCTGTGTCGCAATCCAGCTGCTGCTGTGGTTTGCCGGGCCGGCCTTTGCCGACCGGCTGATCTTTGCCGGCGGCCTCATTCCGGCACGCATCACCGGCCATGTCGTTGGCATCGAAGGGCCGGTGCCGCCGCTGCTGACTTTCCTGACCCATATCTTTCTGCATGGCGGGCTGGTGCATCTGGCCATGAATATGGTGTTTCTGGTCTGGGTCGGCCGGCAGGTGGAATGGCTGCTGGGGCCGGCGCGGCTGTTGCTGCTGTTTCTGGCTGGCGGGGTTGCCGGCGGTCTGGCGCAGGTCGTGGTGCAGCCGGGGTCGATCGTGCCGGTCATTGGCGCATCCGGCGCCATTTCCGCGGTTTTCGCAACCTATGCCCTGCTGTTTGCCCGTTCCGGCGAACGCCCGGCGCGCATTCTGGGTGTGGCACTGTCGAGCGAGACGGTGCGGGCATTGCGCTATGCCGCGCTGTGGATCGGCTTGCAGTTGCTGACGGCGGCCGCCTTCAACCTGCCCGGCAGCGGCGGCATTGCCATCTGGGCGCATATCGGTGGTTTTCTGTTCGGCCTGCTGTTCGGGCTGCCCTATCTGCGCCGATTGCGGGATGATATGCCCGGCTTCTGACCGGCCGGTTCCCGTCAGACCACCCCGCCGGAATGGCGAATGCAGAAACGGCTGCACTCTGCAGAGTGCAGCCGTTCACTTTTTGGCCTGGCGGCGCACAGAGCCACCGCCGGGATTACATTGCCGTCTGGCGTTATTTCATCGCCTTGCCGAGATTGTCGACCACCGCCTGGAAGAATTGCTCGGTGGTCAGCCAGTTCTGTTCGGGGCCGATCAGCAGCGCCAGATCCTTGGTCATCTTGCCTTCTTCGACGGTCTCGACACAGACGCGTTCCAGCGTTTCGGCGAAAGCGGTCACATCGGGAGTGCCGTCGATCTTGCCGCGGTGCTTCAGCCCGCCGGTCCAGGCGAAGATGGAAGCAATGGGGTTGGTGCTGGTCTTGTGGCCCTGCTGGTGCTGGCGATAGTGCCGGGTGACGGTGCCATGCGCGGCTTCGGCTTCGACGGTCTGGCCATCGGGTGTCATCAGCACCGAAGTCATCAGCCCCAATGAACCGAAGCCCTGCGCCACCATGTCGGACTGCACGTCGCCATCGTAATTCTTGCACGCCCAGATGAACTGGCCGTTCCATTTCAGCGCGGCGGCAACCAGATCGTCGATCAGCCGGTGCTCATAGGTGATTCCGGCCTTCTGGAACTTGCCCTTGAATTCCTTGTCATAGACTTCCTGGAACAGATCCTTGAAACGCCCGTCATAGGCTTTCAGGATGGTGTTCTTGGTCGACAGATAGACCGGCCAGTTGCGCACCAGACCGTAATTCATGCTGGCGCGGGCAAAGTCCCGAATCGAATCATCGAGATTGTACATGCCCATGGCCACGCCCGAGGACGGGAAGGTGAACACTTCATGTTCGATTTCCTTGCTGCCGTCCTCGCTGACCCATTTCATGGTCAGGGTGCCGGCGCCGGGAACGCGGAAGTCGGTGGCGCGATACTGGTCGCCAAAGGCGTGGCGGCCGACGACGATCGGCTGGGTCCAGCCCGGCACCAGCCGCGGCACGTTGGAAATGACGATCGGTTCGCGGAAAACAACGCCGCCCAGGATGTTGCGGATGGTGCCATTCGGGCTCTTCCACATATGCTTCAGGCCGAATTCCTCGACCCGGGCTTCGTCCGGGGTGATTGTCGCGCATTTCACCCCGACGCCATGCTCCTTGATGGCCTTGGCGGCTTCGACGGTGATCATGTCGTTGGTGCGGTCGCGCTCCTCGATCGACAGATCGAAATAGCGCAGGTCGATATCGAGATAAGGCAGGATCAGTTTGTCGCGAATCCAGTGCCAGATGATTCGAGTCATTTCATCGCCGTCGAGTTCGACGACCGGGCCCTTCACCTTGATCTTGCTCATACTACCTCAAAAATTTTCCAGATTGTGCCGATGGTGTCCGAATAGGCCCCGTCCTTAGGGGCGGGAAGGGATTGCGGCAAGCCGGGGGCGGTATTTTCCATGCCCCCGATCATGCCTGCCCTGATTATTTCATGCTGCTGCCGGCGGTCGTGGCGGAAATAACTTGTCATCCGCGGTGGCAGGGATTCGAGTGGCGGGGATTTGAAATGCGGCACGCACGGCCACAGGCTGCGACAATGGCGCCTGGCCGTGCCGCCGCCTTCATGCAACATTCACCATTGCAGTTTTGTCCTGTCGGGGGCTAAAGGCAATGAAAATCTCACTTCAGGGACAGCTAATGGTATCGACAACAGAAGCCCCGGCAATGGAGACAGGACAGGAGGAAGACGGCGTTCGCCGCCGTGACTTCATCTATGTCGCGACCACGGCCTTTGCCGGTGTTGGCGTGGCGGCAACCGCTTGGCCGTTCATCAACCAGATGAATCCATCCGCGGACGTGCTGGCACTTTCCTCCGTCGCGGCGGACCCGCCGGGAATCCAGCCCGGCCACGCACTCCAGGCGGGGCGGCCAC
>CAZIAA010000112.1:0-5632 GCA_964537365.1 uncultured Sandaracinobacter sp. | reverse complement strand
CTGAGCCTGAACCCACTAGACTCCGACACAGACGCCGCGGGCGCTTTTGAGCGTGCCGCAGCGAAGCTGCCGATCAAGGTCAAGATGATTGCCCGTCTTGGCGAGCAGGAGGGCTGAGGCTGTGGCAGACACGGATTATAAAGGCCAGCCGGACGAGAATCTGGCGACGGAACTGGCCAGCCTCAAGCGGGAACAGCTGAATCTGCGCTTTCAGGCGGCAACGCATCAGCTCGAAAAGCCGAGCCGGGTGCGCGAAGTGCGGCGCGAGATTGCCCGCATCAAGACCGAACAGACAGCCCGCGCCAAGGCGGCGCAGGCTGCAATCGCTTAAGGAGAATTCGGTGCCCAAGCGCATTTTGCAGGGGACTGTGGTCTCCGACAAAGCCGACAAGACGGTCGTGGTGCTGGTGGAACGCAAGGTTCCGCACCCGCTGTATCGCAAGATCATCCGGCGCTCGAAGCGCTATCAGGCGCATGATGAAGACAACAGCATTCGCGAAGGCGATCTGGTGCGGATCGAGGAATGTGCCCCGATCAGCAAGCGCAAGAGCTGGCGCGTGATCGGCAAGGTCGATTTGTCCGGCGCATCCGCAGCTGCGGTGGAAAAGGCGGTCTGATATGATTCAGATGCAGACAAGGCTGAAAGTGGCCGATAATTCGGGTGCGCGCGAAGTGATGTGCATCAAGGTTCTGGGTGGCTCCAAGCGGCGCTTTGCCAGTGTCGGTGATGTCATCGTCGTGTCGGTCAAGGATGCGGCGCCGCGCGGACGCGTGAAGAAGGGCGATGTGCACCGCGCCGTGATCGTGCGTACGGCCAAGGCCGTGCGCCGGGCGGATGGCTCGGTCATTCGTTTCGATGGCAATGCCGCGGTGCTGATCAGCAAGTCGAACGAGCCGATCGGAACCCGGATCTTCGGACCGGTGGTGCGCGAACTGCGCTCCAGCGGGCATATGAAAATCATTTCGCTTGCGCCGGAGGTGCTCTGATGGCGATGGCTAAAATTCGCAAGGGCGACCAGGTGATTGTGATCGCCGGGCGCGACAAGGGACGCGAAGGCGAAGTCCTGAAGGTGCTCCCCAAGCGCGGCAAGGTCGTGGTTTCGGGTGTCAATGTCATGGCTCGGCATGTACGTCCGGCCCAGGCGGCGCCGGAAGGCGGCATTCAGCGGCGGGAAGCGGCGCTGGATGTGTCGAATGTCGCGATCAAGGATCCCAAGACGGGACGGCCGGCGCGCGTCGGTTTCGAACTGCGCGATGGCCGCAAGGTAAGAGTATTGAAAGGCTCGGGCGAGGTGCTGAATGGCTGACGCACGCAGTAAACCCCGGATGCGGCAGCTCTATGATGAGCAGGTCAAGGCCGCGCTGATGGCGGAATTCGGTTATGCAAATGTCATGCAGGCGCCGAAGCTGAGCAAGATCGTCATCAACATGGGCGTGGGTGAAGCGACCCAGGATCGCAAGAAGGTCGATCTGGCGGTGGCGGAAATGGCGGCGATTGCCGGGCAGAAGCCGGTCGTCACCAAGGCCAAGAAGTCGGTTGCGCAGTTCAAGCTGCGCGAAGGCATGGCGATTGGCTGCAAGGTCACTCTGCGCCGGGATCGGATGTATGAGTTTCTTGACCGTCTGATCACGGTGGCGCTGCCGCGGGTGAAGGATTTTCGCGGCGTCAATCCGGCAAGCTTCGATGGCCGCGGCAATTTCGCCATGGGCCTGAAAGAGCAGATCGTGTTTCCGGAAATCAGCTATGACAACATCGACCGCGTGCGCGGCATGGATGTGATCATTGCGACGACGGCCGAAACCGACGCCGAAGCCCGGGCGCTGCTGCGCCATTTCGGAATGCCCTTCACTGGTCAGTCGACAGACGACCAGCAGGCCGCGGCCTGAATTACGGAAAAGCAAAAATCGATGGCAAAACAAAGCTCTATCAACAAAAATGAACGACGCAAGGCGCTGGTCGCGCAATATGCGGCGAAATATGCCCGGCTGAAGGAAATCGCGAACGATCAATCGCGCGATGACGGCGAGCGTCTGATGGCGCGGCTGAAGATGGCCGAGCTGCCGCGCAATGCCAATCCGACGCGGGTGCGCAATCGTTGCGCGCTGACCGGGCGTAGCCGCGGCTATTACCGCAAATTCCACTTGTCGCGCGTGAAACTGCGGGAACTGGCCAACAAGGGCCTGATTCCGGGCGTCACGAAGTCGAGCTGGTAGGGGCCGGATATGAACATCAATGATCCGCTGGGGGATTTGCTGACCCGCATCCGCAATGGTCAGACGGCGCGCAAGGACAGCGTGCTGACACCTGCCTCCAAGCTCCGTGCCAGCGTGCTCGACGTGCTGCAGCGCGAAGGCTATATTCGCGGCTATTCGCGCGAAGACAGCGGCGCGCCAATGCCGCTCATTCGTGTCGAGCTGAAGTATTTCGAAGGCCAGCCGGCCATCCGGCATCTGGCGCGGGTGTCGAAGCCGGGGCGGCGGGTCTATGCCGGCGCCCGGGATCTGCCGCGCGTGAAGAATGGCCTGGGTATCACGATTGTTTCGACGCCGAGCGGGGTGCTGTCCGATGCGGAAGCGCGGCACCAGAATGTCGGCGGCGAAGTTCTTTGTCAGGTGTTCTGATCATGAGCCGAATTGGAAAAAAACCGGTTGCCATTCCAAATGGCGTGCAGGCCGTGATCAAGAGCGGTGTGATGGAAGTGAAGGGGCCGAAAGGTACGCTTTCGATGCCGGTCGTCGACGATATCGTTTATGAAATCGCCGCCGATGAAATTCGCCTGAAGCTGGCCAATGACAGCCGCCAGGCGCATAATTTCTGGGGCCTGCAGCGGACTCTGGTGTCCAATCTGGTGACCGGCGTGTCGTCCGGCTTCACCAAGGTGCTGGAAATCAGCGGGGTGGGCTATCGGGCATCGGTGCAGGGCAAGAATCTGAAGCTGCAGCTGGGCTTCAGCCATGATGTGGAATATCCCATTCCGGACGGCATCGCCATCAAGACCCCGGATCAGACCACGGTCGAGATTTCGGGTGCCGATGCGCAGCAGGTGGGCCAGATCGCAGCCGAGATCCGGCGCTGGCGCAAGCCCGAACCGTACAAGGGCAAGGGTATCAAATATCGCGGTGAATTTGTCTTCCGCAAGGAAGGGAAGAAGAAATAATGTCCAGACGTCTTGCCACCTTCAGGTCGCGCCGCCGGCGCGTGCGTTCCAGTCTGCTGGCCAAATCCGCGGGCCGGCCAAGATTGTCGGTGCATCGCTCGCAGCAGCATATCTATGCCCAGGTGATTGATGACAGCGCCGGCCGGACACTGGTTTCGGCGTCGTCGCTGGAAAAGGATGCCGAGGGCGGCGGCACAACGGTTGCAGCCGCCGATGCAGTCGGTCGCCGGCTTGCCGAGCGGGCCAAGGCGGCCGGAATTGCGAAAGTCGTGTTTGATCGGGGCGGATTCCTCTATCACGGCCGGGTAAAAGCGCTTGCGGATGCCGCACGCGCGGGTGGACTGGAGTTTTAAGAATGGCTGAGGAAGAAACCAGCACACACGCACACGCAGCTGCGGACGACGGGCAGCACCAGGAACGCCGGGGCAGAGGCCGCGGCCGTGGTGGTGGTGGCCGCGATCGCGATGGCGGTGGTCGGCGGCGGCGGGAAAATCGCGCCGAGGAAGGCCCCGAACTGATCGAGAAGCTGGTGCATATCAACCGCGTCTCCAAGACCGTGAAGGGCGGCAAGCGCTTCGGCTTTGCCGCGCTGGCGGTCGTGGGTGACGGCATGGGCCGTGTCGGCTTTGGCCATGGCAAGGCACGTGAAGTGCCGGAAGCCATTTCCAAGGCTTCGGCGGCCGCGAAAAAGGCGATGGTGCGCATTCCCTTGCGGGAAGGGCGGACCCTGCACCATGACGGCGCTGGCCGCTTCGGGGCCGGCAAGGTGCATATGCGCTCGGCGCCCTCGGGAACGGGCATTATTGCCGGTGGTCCGACACGCGCGGTGTTTGAAAGCCTGGGCGTCAGCGATGTGGTGTCGAAATCGACCGGCTCCAACAACCCGTATAATCTCGTGCGCGCGACATTTGTGGCGCTCGGGGAACAATTGTCCCCGCGTGCAGTGGCGCAGCGGCGTAGCAAGAAAGTGTCGGATCTGCTGGCCCAGCGCGGCGATATTACCCGTGCCCAGGCCGACGCCGAAGCGGCAGCCGATTAAGAGGATCTGAAATCATGGCTGGAACGAAAAAGAGCAAGGCCGAAACGATCCGGGTGACGCAGATCGGATCGCCGATCCGGCGCACCAAGGACCAGCGTGCGACGCTGGCCGGGCTGGGTCTGAACCGTCTGAACCGCAGTCGGGAACTGGAAGATACCCCTGCTGTGCGCGGCATGATTGCCAGAGTCCGGCACATCGTCCAGGTCGAGGACTGACAGCGGGGCGCCATCGGCTGCCTCTGCGCCATGGAAACTGACGTGCGAACAAAGCGAAAGCGAGTGCGAAACGATGAAACTGAATGAACTGAAGGACAATGCCGGCGCGCGCAAGAAGCGGTTCCGGGTGGGACGCGGCCCGGGCTCGGGCATGGGTACGACTGCATCGCGTGGTCAGAAGGGCCAGAAAAGCCGCTCCGGGGTTTCCATCTTCGGCTTTGAAGGCGGCCAGATGCCGGTGCATATGCGCTTGCCGAAGCGCGGTTTTCGCAAGCCGAACCGGCTGCGCTTTGCCGAAGTCAATATCGGCGCATTGCAGCGTGCCATTGACGCCGGACGTCTGGATGGTAAGGCGCCCGTTGATCTCGCGGCGCTGCAGGCAGCCGGGCTGGTGACCCAGCCGCGCGATGGCGTGCGGCTGCTGGGCAAGGGCGAACTGACAGCGAAGCTGGATCTGCAGGTGACGGGCGCTTCAAAATCTGCCATTGCGGCTGTCGAGGCAGCCGGCGGCAGCGTCACGCTGGCGAAGGCTGCTGCCTGAGGATTGCCATATTGCGCATCTTTCCGGCCTGGCCATAACTGCTATTATGGCGTCTTGGGCAGAATTTGAGGCGGGGAGTTTGCGCGGAACAATTTGGCAAACAGCGCCGCTGATAGGATGATGAAATGGCGACAGCCGCCGACGCATTTGCACAAAATCTGAGTTTCTCGAACTTTACCAAGGCGACAGAACTCAAGAAGCGCCTGTGGTTTACGGTTGGCGCGCTGATTGTTTTCCGGCTGTGTTCGTTCGTGCCTTTGCCGGGCATCGATCCGCAGGCGCTGTCGCAGCTGTTCGACCAGACGGCGGGTGGCATGCTGGATCTTGTCAACATGTTTTCCGGCGGCGCGCTCGAGCGCATGTCGATCATTGCGCTCGGGATCATGCCCTATATCACGGCGGCGATCGTGGTGCAGATGATGGGTTCGATGTATGAACCCTGGAAAGTGCTGAAGAAAGAGGGGGAAAGCGGGCGCAAGAAGCTGAACCAGTATACCCGCTTCGGCACCGTTGGTCTCACCATATTCCAAGGCTATGGTATTGCTGTCGGTCTGGAAAGCTGGGGTGCCTCGTCCGGTGCGTCGGCAGTGATCGACGCTGGCTGGTTCTTCCGCATTTCGACCATCATCACGCTGGTCGGCGGCACCATGTTCCTGATGTGGCTGGGCGAGCAGATCAC
>CAZIAA010000111.1:0-5702 GCA_964537365.1 uncultured Sandaracinobacter sp. | reverse complement strand
AGGCAGCGGTTTTTGGTACCGCCATTCCCAGGTTCGAATCCTGGCACCCCAGCCAGCCGACCAACCAAATTCCGATCCGATCCCGCCGGGGCCACCACGGCATAGCAGGATCGGCCATGACGCCCGGACGTCAGCCGTCCTTTACTGCGGCATCGCTTCCGTTCGCGATCATGCACAATCCCGACATCAGCCTGCAGGCCATGACCTTCGGCGCGCGTTGGTTGTTGATAACGCTGGCAATGCCCGTTAACCTTGCAGCGCGTGGAAGGGGAGTGCGGTTGTCAGTTCGATCTCGCGTGTCTTGTCAGGGTGTTGCCAGACTGGCCGGCGATGCGGTCGCGCACTGCACCGGCAATCGGGCCCTGCCTCTGGCTTATGTGCCGACATGCTCTGGTAGTCGGGGCAGGCGTTTGACCGGCAGGACGGTGCATACCAACAGGATGCCGGCGGGGGCGCGCGGCAATTTCCGTATCCATGATGCGCCCCGCACCTGGAGCATCGATTTTTTCGGAGGTTTTGAGCATGAGAAACACGGTTTTTGACAGCAACGCATCGCAAAGCCGCAGTGCATCCAGCCACCGCAAGCACCTGATGGGCGGGCTGACGGCGTTGGCGGCCGTGCTGGCGCTGGGCTATCAGGCCCTGCCCGAACGGGCGACGGCGGCGGAAACAGCCGCGCCGGATGCCGTGGCCGAGGCTGTCGCTGAGGCGAAGTCCGGGGTCTATGCCATTGATCCGAACCATTCCAAGATCACCTGGGCCGTCAGTCACCTTGGTTTCTCGACCTATTATGGCCAGATTCCCAATATTCGCGGGGAACTGAAACTGGATGTCGACAAGGTCGAAAACAGCACGCTCGATGTGACCATCCCGGTGCGCGATGTCGGCACATTGCATGAAGCGCTCGATGGCCATTTGCGCAACGCCGATTTCCTGGATGTCGAGGCTTTTCCCGAAGCGCATTTCCGGGCAACGAAAATCACTCGTGTCGGGCCTCGGGAAGCCCGGATCGACGGTGATCTGACCCTGCGCGGCAAGACGCAGCCGGTCAGCCTGGCAACGACTTTCAACAAGGCCGGGGCGAACCCGTTGAACCAGGCCTATACGCTGGGCTTTTCGGCAAAGGGGTCGTTCAAGCGCTCTGATTTCGGAATCAACTATGGCCTGCCGGTGGTGGGTGACGAAGTCGCGCTGCTGATCGAAACCGAACTGCTGGTGCCGAAGACGGAAAAATCCGCGGGCGAATGACCCCGCCAGCGCGGGCGCGGGGGATCCGCGCCGCAATGCTTTGCTTTCCCCGCGCTCCGCGCTTGCTGCCATGCACTGACGGCCTGCCTTGTGAATTTCCGTCCGCAGGCAGAGCTGTCAGGCTTGCCCGCCACTGCTGCAGATCTGCGCGGGAGCATTGGTGAGGCCGGAAAATGATGTGAAGGATAGCGGGGCGATTCGCGCGCAAACGGGAAATGACAGCGCATATGTCAGTTTGACAGCCAATCCCTGACAGGTAAAAGATGTTCTCGGGGTCGGTTCACATGGTCCGGACTTGCCGCCCGGACAGGGGGCGTTGCGCGTGGACGATGATCCGGAAACCCGGCTTGATCAGGTAGACCAGCTTACGGAGGCGCAGCGGCGCTGCCTGCGGCTCGTCCTCGCGCATATGACCTCCAAGGAAATCGGCCGCGAACTGCAATTGTCGCCGCATACCATCGACGCGCATCTGAAGGCCGCGATGAGGACATTGGGCGTGTCGACTCGAATCCAGGCAGCGCGCCTTCTGGAAGAGGCAGAGGCCTGGTCAGAGGCCCTGCCAGAAGAGGATTCCGATCACCAATCATTGGTATACCAGCCATCGGTAATGGCCATTGCCGCCGAAATGGACGAAATAAGCGATGTCTCCGAAGGGATCAGGCTGTCCCGGGATGTCGATTACACCAATCTGGTTGAAACATATGGTGAACATGAAATTAACTCTGTGCATGATGCAAATGCCAGTTCAGGAACACTCGCAGAACAAGGCGGAAATATCCTGGACTGGTTTGGAAAAAACCGCAGACATGTTCAGAGCAGGGAAAATCGATTATCACCATCCATCAGGATCATGATTATTATATTCGTATGTATTATTTCGATATTCACGCTTCTCTCGACCGTATCTGCACTCCAATTGTTATCAACCCTCTATGAATAGCATCACTTGGGAGTGAAAAATGAACCATAAATCTCTTCCTGTCGCCAAAGACATGGCCAGCAAGCTCTTTGCTGCCGAAGAAGCGATTGACGCAGCCCTTAATCTGACTGCGGAACTGGCCAGCTTCATGCCCCTTGCCCGCCAGGAAGTACGTGTGTCGATGGATGTTGGCCAGGATGCGATCGAGGCCGTCCTCGCCAGCATGCAGATGCTGAGCGGCGCGCGCAAGCGCATGATCGAAACCCATGAAGCCCTGGCCCGCACACAGGAATCCGCGCGTCTTGCCCCGCGCAACTTCGGTGGCTTCATCAACAAGCCGGGCGCGCATCTGGCGCCGGGCGCCCTCAGTGTCGTGCCGCAGGCGGAAAGCCTGTCGGCCTGAGGCGCAGGAGGAACGGAATCTGGCCATGACGCTGCTTTTACAGACAGTATTTGCCTTTGCGCTGGCCAGTTCCGTGCTGGTTGCATTCCGCCGTGGGGAACGTGATGAGAAGTGCGTGGCTGTCGCACTTCTCATTGCGTCGCTGGCAACGCCGCTGGCGCAGACTTCGGCGTTTGACACCATGCAATATGGAATCTTTGTCGTCGATGCCCTGCTGCTGCTGCTTCTGGTTTATGTCGCGCTGACCTCCAGGCGTTATTGGCCGATGTTTGCCGCCGGCTTTCAGCTGACCATTCTTCTCTTTCACCTTGCCACCGACATCGGCGTTCGGGTGGTACCCGCCGCCTATGCCGACTCCATCGTCATCTGGAGCTATCTGGTCGTGGCGACGCTGCTGCTCGGCACATTTGTGGAATCCGCAAGACGGGAGCCGCAGCCATGACTGCATGTGCAATCCGTGAAGACACCAATGGCGGGACGCTGGCCGCGGCATCCGGCCGGCTGGCGCAGCGCTGGAAGACGGATGCCGCGCTGCTGGCCGAGCTTTACAGCAAGCATGGCCTCGGCCGGCAAAGCCGCCAGCGCGCCATGGAACTGGTCCGCCGCACCGGCAGCATTGGCGCGGCCTTGTCCTGCCCGTCACCACGGCTGCGCCGTTTTGGCGTGTCGGATGCCGAAATCCGGCTGATCGAGCTTTTGCGCTCGACTCTGTCGCTGGCCTTGCACCGCCCGCCGGAAGACCGGCCGCGCCTGAAGAGCCTGTCCAGCGTGATCGACTATCTGCATCTGGACATGGCGCATCGCCAGACCGAAGCCTTTCGCGTGCTGTTCCTGAACGGACGGCTGCATCTGGTGCACGACGAAGTGATGGGCATTGGCTCGGTCGCGTCGGTGGAAGCGCATCCGCGCACGATCATTGCCCGCGCCCTCGAAGTGAACGCACGCCAGCTGCTGCTGGTGCACAACCACCCGTCCGGGGACCCGACGCCGACCCGCGAAGATGTTCAGCTGACCGCGCGCATTCGCGAAGCCGGGCAGATGTTCGATATCGGCGTGCTCGACCATATCGTCATTGCCCGCTCCGGCCATATCAGCCTGCGCGCCGAAAAACTGATGTAGCACGCCTTTATTCTGGCGGGCACGGGGCGGATGACAGAAATCAGTAACGGTAACTGGCTGTGACGCCGATCGTGCGCGGCCGGAACAGGGCTTCGCGGAACAGACCGGACGCGAGGGTGTTGTGACCAATTGCCAGTCGGTCGGTGGAATTGAACAGATTGTCGGCAAAAACCGCAATATCCAGTTCGCGCAGCTGTAATCCGGTGCGCAGGCCGGCGATATGGGTTGCCGCCTGACGCGGATTGAACGGATCATATCCGGCTGTCTGCGCGCTGCCGAAATCATAGCCTGAACTGTATTGATAGTCGCCGGCAACATAGAAATGCATGGCGGATTGTTGTTGGACAGGGAATTCATATCGGCCGGAAAGGGAGATTTTCCATGGCGCGATATTGAGGGGATCGCCTTTGGCGGCGATGATCTCTCGCTGCCCGTCCCAGCGTAGCCCGCCTGAAACCGTGTTGCGCAGCCGGGCATGGGTATAGGCCAATGCGCCCTCCAGCGTCAGGCCGGGCAGTGGCGATACAGTGCCATGCAGGTCGAAACCCTGACTGCGCGCCGCGCCCAGATTGTCGATATAGGCAAAGCCGCAATTGCGTAGTGCAACGGCGTTCTGGATATTCTGCCAGTCGATGCGAAAGGCGCTGCCCTCGATCCGCAGCCTCCGGTCGAAGGCGGACGCCTTCACCCCGACTTCATAGCTCCACAGCGAATCCGGGGCATAGCCTTCGGGCGCTTGCGTGAGGCCGAGGGTGGCGAGGTCAAAGCCGCAGCTGCTGATGGGGACGGGGGCGTTGCCGCCACCGATGCGAAACCCGCGGGCGGCGGACGCGTAAAGCATGACATTGCGATCGGGGCGATATTGCAGCCCGAATTTCGGTGTGATCGGCGTTTCGGAATGCCGGGCAAGCCCGCCGCTCGGGCCGCCATTGAAAGGCCCGTCCTGTGCATTGCCGGATTGAAAATCCGTGTGCGTCACGCGCATGCCGGCCGTGGCCGTCAGTGCCGGCGTGATGTTGAAGTCGAGCTGGCCGAAACCAGCGATCTGGCGGTCTCGCGCCCGGTCACGGGCGGTGAAGAACAAGTTGCCTGGTTGTACCAGTGGCACGCCGAACACGCCTTCGACATTCGTGCCGAAAATGGCCTGCGTCAGCATATCGCCATTTTCGCTGCCGATATCCTGGGCCGCGGATTGCCGCGCATTCTGGTAGAATACCCCCAGCAGCCATTGCAGCCTGTGGCTGCCCGCCGATTGCAGACGGATTTCCTGGGTGAAGATGTGCTGGCGGTTGTCGGTTTGCGCCGGCAGCCGCGCCCCCGTCAGATAGCCGGCGCGATAATCCAGCCCGAGCAGCTCCGCGCCAAAGGTGGTGTAATCGAGCAGATTGCGGTTGTTGCGCTCGAAATAGGAGGTGGTGGAGAACAGCGTTGCGAAGCCGGCATCATATGCGACATTCAGACTGTAGAGCTCAAAGCGGTCCGATGCTGGCTGGCGCAGTGGCTGGCCGTTGTGGAACCGGCCGGCATCCGGGTCCGACAAATGTCGCCAGATGAAACTGCTGTCGCGCTGCTTGCGGTTGTGGTGGAAAATGGCGGGGGTGATGGTCAGATTCTCGGCCGGTTTGAACGCCAGTGCCGCTCGCAGCGAAAGCGTGCGCACGGAATTGGCGTTGGCGTCGACCATATTGCCGGTTTGCGGGTCGACCCGATCGACCCAGCCGCCATCCCGGCGGACATTGCCGCTGATGCGCAGCGCGACCTTGTCGGCAATGACCGGAAGGCCGATGGCGCCCCCGATATCCGTGCTGGCGCTGCCATGGCGGGTGAATGCCTGTTCGACCCGAACCCTGGCGCTGGGCCGGATGAATGCCGGTGCGGGCGTGATGAAGCGGATGGCGCCGCCGGCGGAACCTGCACCGAACAATGTCCCTTGCGGGCCGCGCAGCACTTCCACCCGGTCGAGGTCGAAGATCGCTGGCCAGGCATTGGTTGCAGTGCCGCTGGCGCCCAGAT
>CAZIAA010000110.1:0-5728 GCA_964537365.1 uncultured Sandaracinobacter sp. | reverse complement strand
AGCTGGACGCGCTGGCGCGGCAATCTTGATGCCCGGCTGGGCGAAGGCGCCGATGCGCTGCAGCTGGCGGCGCTGGCGATCACCGGCGATGATGGCAGGTTCCGGGTGCAGGGTGAGGTGCAGCCCAAGCCTTTCCTGCCGGAAAACATGCACAGCCTTGTTGATCCGGCGGTGAAGGTGGATGTTACCGCCGACCGCCATGATCAGGGTCTGGATCTGCGTTTCCTGACATCGTCCGATCTGCTGTCGCTGACCGGGCATGGCAGCTTGGACAGCGCCGCCGAGCGGCTGCGGGATGCGCGCGCTGATCTTGTCGTGCGCGATTCGGCCGTGCTCTGGCCCGGCCTGCACAGCCGCGACCTGCAGGCCGTGGTGCAGGCCGAGGGGCCGTTGAAGGCGCTGGACATCGGCTGGGGCATTGCCGCCCGCAGTCTGGCCTATGGCGAGGGCGACGACAGCCTCGGCGTGACTGGCCTCAAGGGTGAGGGCAAGATCCATCTCGGCTCCGGCAAGGAGCCGCTGTGGACCAGCTTCGACATTGCCGCCGATCGCCTGCTGGGATTGCCGGTGGATATTGCCGAACTGCTGAAGGCGGCGCGGCTGACCGGTCGGGCGGAACTGCTGGATGGTCGCACCACATTGCAGGACATGGCGCTCAGGACCTCGGCATTGAGCGCGGATGCCAATCTGGTCATTGCCCAGGATGGCGGCATGCAGGGCGATGCGCAGGCCGCCGTCAAGCGTTACCATGCCGAGGGGTTTGGCGCTGCCACGGCGCAGGCGAAAGTCCGCTTCACCATGGCGGCGGGCGGCACGACCACCGCCGACGGCCAGTTCAGCGGCCGCGCGCTCAGTCTGGAAAATGCTTCGCTGCGGGAATTTCTGGGCGGGCTGCCCAGTCTGTCCACGCGCTTCCGATTCCGCACCGATGGCGCCATGGCTGTATCGGGGCTCAATCTGAAAAGTCCCAATCTGAATGTGCCTAATGCCAGCGCCAGTTTCGATCCGACAAGCCGGCGATTGGCGGCAAATGTGGCCGGGCAGAGCCGCGACTATGGTGCCTTTACCCTGACCGCCGGCGGCACGCTGGATGCGCCGCACGCCCTGTTGCGGGCGCCATCGCCGGGGCTGGGCATCGGCATGACGGATCTGGTTGCCGAACTGTCGCCACAGGGCCGGGAATGGCTGCTGAACGCCAATGCCGCCAGCGCGCAGGGGCCGTTGCTGGCACGGGTGCGTATTGCCGGTCTGTCCGGCGAAGCGCCACGACCACCCTTGACGATCGATATCGAGCAGGCGGAGTTGATGGGCTTTGCCGCGCAAGGCCGGCTGACCCGGACTGCGGCCGGGCCATTTGCCGGCCGGGTGACACTGGATGGTCTCGGCTTTGATGGCGCCCTTGCCTTGTCGGATCAGGCCGGGGTGCAGCAGATTCTCACCACGCTCAGCGCCCGCAACGCCCGGATCCCCCTGGCCGTGCCGGTCGGCGTTGCCGGTGGCGATATGCGTCTGCGCGTTCTGCTGCGCGAAGCTGGCCCGGATATTCGTGGCAATCTGGCGTTTCGCGGCATCACCCGCGACACGCTGGTGTTGTCGACGCTTTCCGGCCGGGCCGATCTGCAGGGGCTGTCGGGCACGGCCAGCCTCAGCACCGAGGGCCATTCCGGCGATGGCCTGCCCTTTACCGCACAGGCCGGGCTGCGTTCGATCACCGATGGTCTGGCGCTGTCGCTGCAGGGCACGGTGGGGCGTCAGGCGCTGCGGCTGGAACGGCCGGCGCGACTGTTGCGCACCGATTCCGGCTGGGAATTGAAACCGGCGCGGCTGATTCTGCCCAAGGGCGTTGTGCGCGTGGCCGGCCGCATGGGCGCAAGCAATCAGGTGCAACTGGCGTTTGACGATGTCGATCTGCAAATCCTCGACCTGCTGGGCAGCGATATGGGCTTTGGCGGCCAGCTGAACGGACAGCTCAGCTATGCGACCGACGCCAAGATGAAATTTCCCGCCACCCGGCTCAATCTCAAGATCTCCGACATGCAGCGCGCCAGTATCACCGGCCTGACCGTGCCGGTGGACATGACCGCGACGGGCGAATCCAATGACGACGGCCTGCGCTTGGGGGCGCAGATTGCCTGGAAAACGCATCAGCTGGGTCGGCTGGTGGTGAAGGTGCTGCCGGGTGCGGGCGCGACTCCGGTTGAGCGGTTGATGCAGGGCGCATTGTCGGGCGGGATTCGCTATAATGGCCCGATTGAGCCTTTGTGGGCGCTGGTCGGCAATGAGGGACAGTCGCTGACCGGGCCGATGGTTGTGGGGGCGGATTTTGCCGGCACGGTGGCGATGCCGGATTTGCGTGGTCGTACCCAGGCCCGGGGTCTGGTTTATCGCAATGCCATGTTCGGAACCGAAATCCGCAATATCGCATTCGAGGGCCGTTTTACCGGTTCGATGCTGCGGTTGGAATCACTTTCGGGCGATGCCAATGGCGGCACGCTGACGGGGTCCGGCTTTGCGCGCTTTGGCGCTGAGCCATCGGTTAATTTCGGCATCGAGCTGAAGCGGGCACGTCTGGCCAACAGCGACAATATCGGCGTGACCTTGTCCGGGCCGTTGCGCCTGCGTGGCCGTGGCGTGCGCGGCACGCTGTCCGGCGATCTGACGGTGGATGATGCGCGCTTCCAGCTGGTGCAGATGACGCAAAGCGATGTGCCACAATTGAAAGTGCGGCGTGAAGGCGTGTTCGTCAATAATCTGGGCGGCGGCCAGCTTTCGGCCAGCAGCCTGGCGCTGGATGTGCGGGTGCGGGCGAATGACAGCGTGCGGGTGGAGGGCCGGGGTCTCGACAGCAGCTGGAGTGCGGATCTGCGTCTGCGCGGCACCGCCGATACGCCCTTGCTGCAGGGCGATGCCACGCTGGTGCGCGGCGATTTCAGCTTTGCCGGCAGCGCCTTTGACCTGACGTCGGGGCGGATCGTGTTCAATGGCGAGCCGTTGAACAGTTCGATTGCCCTGCGCGCCGAAACCCGGGCCGATGATGTGGTGGCGGTGGTCAGCGTTTCCGGCACCGCCGCCAGGCCGGAAATCCACTTCAGTTCGACGCCGGCGTTGCCCGAAGATGAAATCCTCGCCCGCCTGTTGTTCGGGGCATCGGTCGCCGATCTGTCGGTCACCGAGGCCGTACAGCTGGCGACTGCGGTTGCCGGCTTGCAGTCAGGCACGGACACGCTGGGCAAGGTCCGGCGTTCGGTCGGTGTCGACCGGTTGCGGCTGGTGGGCGACAATTCCGAGACCGGCATGGGCAGCGGCCTTGCCGTTGGCAAGAAACTGACCAAGGATATCTATGTTGAACTGCTGACCGACAGCGAAGGCAAGACCCTGACCACATTGCAGCTGACGCTCAGCCGTATCTGGAGCCTGTTCATGGATGTCAGCTCGATCGGTGAGAGTTCCGTCAACCTGCGCTATCAGCGCGAGCGCTGATAGCGCGGCAGGCGGCCGCGCTCAGGAATATTCAGTGGCGTTGATGGAACAATCCGCGCAGAAATCAGTCGTCCGGTTCGGTTGCGGTTTCGATGCCTTCGCGGATGGTTTTGATGCCGCGGAAAATATCGAGGCCGCGGGTGCAGCCGATGATTCCGCCGCCACCCGTTGGCGAACAGCTGCCGATGCCTGCGGCAGACGCCCGGCCGCTGGCCAGCGCCGCCCGGCCTTCGGCGACATTATCGCGGCGGGCGATTGCGGCGCGTTCTTCTTCGCGCAGAGTCTTGGGAATGCGGTAACGCTCTTCTTCCGGGCGGCGCGCGCAGACGATGATTTCATCGGGATTGCTCGCCTTCGGACAGGCGTCATCGCCAAAAATGACCACGGTGCGGGTGCGCACATTGCTGCTTTGCGCCAGCGCCGGCGCGGCGGACAGCAACGGCAGTGCGGCAAGAACTGCTCCCAACATCCAGCGCATGTGCAACTCTCCTGTTTTATGTTGTGGCTGTCCGCCAGGACTTTCGCCCGTCATGCCTGAACACGGGATGACATTTGCATAGGGAATCCTGATATGGGCCGGCAATAGCTGAAATGCCAGCCGGCCAGAATGCAGAGGAGGGGATATTGGCTGAGGAGCCGCAAAATCGCATTTTCCAATCGGGGGCCGGCGCGCTGTTGCAAGCGATGCGCGCGGGCGCGATCGGTGCCATGGCTGTGACGCAGCATTATCTGCAGCGTATTGCCCGCCTTGATGGCCGGCTGAACGCCTATAACCAGCTGGCCACGGAACAGGCATTGCAGGCAGCGGCGCAATCGGCGGAGCGCTATCGCACCGACACCGCCCGGCCATTGGAAGGTCTGCCGCTGGCGATCAAGGCCAATATCGCCTGTGCCGGATTGCCGGCGCATGCCGGCATTGCCGCACTCGACGAGGCGCCGGCCGGGGCGGATGCCGAAGTCGTGCGCCGCTTGCGTGCCGCTGGCGCCGTCGTGCTCGGAATCACCAATATGCATGAAGGCGCCTTTGGCGCCACCACCGACAACCCGCATTTCGGCCGCAGCCATAATCCCTGGCGGCATGGATTCACGCCGGGCGGCTCGTCGGGCGGGTCGGGGGTTGCGGTTGCTGCTAGTTTATGCGCGGCGGCATTGGGCACGGACACTTATGGATCGGTGCGCATCCCGGCCTCCTGGTGCGGAATCACGGCCCTGAAGCCGACGCATGGGCTGGTGTCGAACGATGGCGTGGTGCCGTTGGTCGAACGTTTCGACTGTGTCGGACCGATGACAGCGACGGTCGCCGATTGCGGCCTGTTGTTGCAGGTCATGGCCGACCCGCCGCCGTCGCGCCAATTGCGCCGGATTGCAGTGCCGGAATTGCGCCATGGCCCGGATCTGCACCCGGCGGTCGCAGCGGCCTGGCGGCTGGCGCAATCGATCCTGAAGGGGCTGGGCGCGGAAATCCGCACGCCGATGCTGGAGATTGATTATGCCGGGCTCCGGCGGGCGGATTTTCTGATCGGGGCGCAAAGCGCACGGCGCATTCACGCCGCTATGCTGGGCCGTAATCCGCAGGGCTTTTCGGCGGATTTCCACGCCCGGCTGGGCTATGGCAAGGATGCCGATGCGGTTTTCCGGGACGCCTGCACGCAGCGCATCGCCGACAGCGCCGCCGAACTGCATGCCATGCTGCAGGTGGTGGACGCCATTTTGTTGCCGACGACACCGCAACCGGCGTTTGATTTTGCGGCCGAAATTCCGCAGTCGCTGGCGGATTTCACGGCGCTGGCCAGCATTGCCGGCTTGCCGGCGCTCAGCCTGCCGGCGGGCTGGACCAGCGATGGCCTGCCGGTTGCCGTGCAATTGATCGGCCGTCCGCATGAGGATATGGCGCTGGTCACATTGGCCGGGGAACTGGAGCAGGCGCTGAATGCCCGGCGCTGGCCTGCGGATGCGGACTGATCGGTGGGTGTAGGCGGCGGAAAGAGGTTTCCCCTTGGCCGGCCTGTCGCCTATAGGGTGAGACCATGGAACAGATGAACGAGCGGGATGCCGCGCAGCGGATGGCCGCGATGGGTGCGAAGGCACGCGCCGCCAGCCGGCAGCTGGCCATGGCGGACACGCAGCGCAAGGCGACGGCCGTGCGCGCGGCGGCGGCAGCCATCCGCGCCCGCACGCGTGAAATCGAAGCTGCGAACCGCGCCGATATGGCGGCGGCAACGGAATTGTCGCTCGCCTTGCAGGATCG
>CAZIAA010000109.1:0-5735 GCA_964537365.1 uncultured Sandaracinobacter sp. | reverse complement strand
ACAGGCTTGCCGCGCCGTCGGCGGCGGCGTGGACGATGGCGAATGCGCGCACCACCGGTGTGCGCCAGATGTCGCTGCCGCGGATATTGAGCGCCCAGCACAGCGAATCGAGCGCTGACAGCACGACATGATCGGCGCTTTGTGCCTTGGCGTCACGCGTGATCCGTTGCAGCTTTTGCGCGCTGGACTGGCCGCTCCATTCCTCGGGATAAGGTTCGGCCGGGGCCGTCGATGGCGCTGGCTGGTCGGTCCAGATCAGGTCGATCGGGTTTTCCGCCACTGCCTGCAGGGTTATGTCCTTGCCCTGCAGCGCGGTATTGGCCTGATGCAGGAAGGCGCGGGTGGTGAGCCAGGGGTCATAGCCGATGCGGCTGTGGGCGGCGGCCTGTTGCGCCAGCCACAGATGCACGGGTTCGGCCGGCACGCTGCAATGCTGATATAATTCTGCGTCGACTTGTTCGCGGGCCTGAATGGTGTAGCGGCCATCGACGAAAATGGCGGCCTTGTCAGCGAGCACCACGGCGGTGCCCGCACTGCCGGAAAAGCCGGTCAGCCATTCCAGCCGGCGGGCATAGGCGCCGACATATTCCGACATATGTTCATCGGTCAGCGGCACCAGAAAGCCATCAAGCTGCTGTTGCGCCAGAATGGCGCGCAATTGCCCGAGGCGGGCGGCGGAATCATTCACGGGCTGTCTCCGGGAAAGCCGGCTGGCATGGGCCAGCCCGAGGCGGAAATTGCCATGGCCTGAAACAGCCGCCCCATGGCGGCCGGCGAAGTGAGCCGCGCATGGGCGGCTTCGATTCGGGCGCGACTGTCGATGTCGGCATGGGCCTTCAGCGCATCGGCGCGCGCGCGCAAACCCAGCAAATGCAGGAACTGGCCTTGCGCGACCGGCCCGGACACGGTTGCATGCGGGGCGGCGACGGCGCGCAGCCGGGCGAAATCGACATGCGCGGAAATATCGGCCTCGCCCAATGTCTGCAGCGGATCGGCAAACTGGCCATTCTGAATCGCCTGCAGGGTGTCGCCCAATGCCGGCCCTTCATAGCCATAATCAATGAACAGCGCCGCACCGCCCTGATTTTCCAGCCTTTTCGCGACCGCCAGCGCCAGCTGTTCGGAGGCGAAATTGCGTTCATGCACGCTGCCTTTGGCGGCGTGCAGCAGTTCCGCCGGGATGAAGGCGAGATTGGCGCCAACGGAACGGTCGAAGCCGCCATCCGCGCGCACCCGGCGCAGCACCCAGCCATCTTCCAGCTTTTCGAATTGCGCAAGCGGCAGCGCATCGAGAAATTCATTGGCGACAAGCAATAGTGGCGCATCCGTTGGCAGTTGGCGAACATCGTCATGCCATTGCGGGTCACTTTCGCTGTCGCTCAGCCGTTCGGCCTGAATCCGGCGCAGGCGGGGGCTTTGTTCCACCAGATGCAGGCGAATGGCGTGGCGGAATTGCGGGCTGGTGCGGGCGATGGCGCGCAGCGCATCCGCCATCAGCGTGCCGCGCCCCGGCCCCAGCTCGGCCAGAATGACGGGCGATGGCGCGCCGGCGCGCTGCCAGACATCAGCCAGCCACAGCCCGATCAGCTCGCCGAACATCTGCGAGATTTCCGGCGCCGTGACGAAATCGCCTTCGACGCCGAATGGCTCCTGATGGGCGTAATAATGTTCGGCGGCAAGCGCCATCACTCGCGCCAGCGGCAATGGCCCCTGTTGCCGCAGCATTTGCCGGATGGCCGGATTCACGCCGACACGACTTGCCGGCGGTTGCAGCTGATGAGCAGCCACAGGCCGAAAATGATCATCGGCAAGGACAGGCTTTGCCC
Organism: uncultured Sandaracinobacter sp.; assembly: GCA_964537365.1. GTDB lineage: Bacteria > Pseudomonadota > Alphaproteobacteria > Sphingomonadales > Sphingomonadaceae > Sandaracinobacteroides. The sequence continues at coordinate 3,909 of CAZIAA010000109.1, read as the reverse complement.
CATGGTGAGACCATAGCCGAGCACGCCCAGCTGTTCGTCCGGTTCGCGGAAGAATTCGATGACGAAACGGGCAATACCATAGCCGGCAATGAACAACCCGCCCAGAAGCCCGGGTTTCAACCGGGCGCGGGTGAACCAGAACAGCAGGTTGAGGATGACCAGCAGCAATGCCCCTTCGAAGGCCGCTTCGTAAAGCTGGCTCGGGTGGCGCGGCAGCGGCCCGGCGCCGGGAAAAATGATGCCCCAGTTGCCGCCGGTGGCGCGGCCCCATAATTCGCCATTGACGAAATTGGCCAGCCGCCCGAGCATCAGCCCCAAGGGTGTGATGACGGCTGCGTAATCCAGAATGCGCAATGCCGACAGCCCTTTGGCGCGGGCGTAAAGCAGAATGGCGATGATGACTCCGGCCATGCCGCCATGAAAGGACATGCCGCCTTCCCACAATTTGAAGATGGCCAGCGGGTCGTGCAGATATTCGCCAGGGTTGTAGAAGATCACATAGGCGAGCCGGCCGCCCAGGATCACCCCCAGCGTGCACCAGGTGATCAGATCGTCGACATGGCGCGGTGTCATCGGGCTTTGCGGCCGGCGCACCATGCGCAGCAGCAGCCACCAGCCGCCGACGATTCCGATGATATAAGCGAGGCTGTACCAGCGGATGGCCAGCGGCCCCAGTTGCAGCGCCACAGGATCGAGGTGCAGATTTTCCCACAGCACAGGTGTCTGGAAAAAGTCCATGAAAGCCTCCATAGCGGGGGAAATGCCACAGTGCCAAGCATGGCGGCTGTGAACAGAGGAGGAAATTTTGGAGACAGAGGCATTGGACGCGTTCCGGGCCGAAACCCGCGCCTGGCTGGAAGCCAATTGCCCGGTGGAAATGCGCGAGCCGGTGCGCGGCGACAAGGATGTCTGCTGGGGCGGGCGCAATTGCAGGTTCAGGAACGAAGCGCAGAAGCTGTGGCTGCAGCGCATGGCGGAACGCGGCTGGACGGTGCCCGGCTGGCCGAAGGAATATGGCGGCGGCGGGTTGTCCAAGGCGGAAAGCCGAATCCTGCAGCAGGAAATGAACCGAATCAACGCGCGGCCGCCCTTGTCCAGCTTCGGTATCTGGATGCTGGGTCCGGCGCTGATGAAATATGGCAATGAAGCGCAGAAACAGGAACATCTGCCGCTGATTGCCCGGGGCGAGATTCGCTGGTGTCAGGGCTATTCCGAGCCGGGGGCGGGATCGGATCTGGCGTCATTGCGCACATCGGCGGTGCTGGAGGGGGACGAATATGTCGTCAACGGCCAGAAGCTGTGGACCAGCTATGCCGATGAAGCCGACTGGATCTTCTGTCTGGTGCGCACCGACTCCAAGGTGCCCAAGCATCAGGGCATCAGTTTCCTGTTGTTCGACATGGCAAGCCCAGGCGTTTCCACCAGACCCATCCGGCTGATTTCCGGCGATTCACCGTTTTGCGAAACATTTTTCAAAAATGTCCGGGTGCCGGTGCGCAATCTGGTCGGCGAATTGGGCAAGGGCTGGGATATCGCCAAATTCCTGCTGACGCATGAACGCCAGACCATCGGCGGCAATTTCGGTTCCGGCACCGGCGCGCGGCGCAGCATGCATCAGGTCGCCATCGATGCCGTTGGCGTCGACAGCAATGGCGTATTGGCCGATACCGTGCTGCGTACCGACATCATCCGTCAGCGGATCGACAGCCTGGCGTTCAATCTGACCCGCGAGCGGCTGGCCGCCGAAGCCAGGGCCGGGCAGGGCATCGGCGCCATGTCGTCGGTGATCAAATATTACGGCAGCGAATTGAACAAGCGGCGACAGGAACTGATGATGACGATCGGCGGCAGCGACGCTCTGCTATGGAAAGGCGAAGCGGCGGCAGACGGCGCGCAATCGCGCAGCTGGCTGCGTTCGCGCGCCAATTCCATCGAAGGCGGTACAGCGGAAATCCAGCTGAACATCATCGCCAAACGAATCCTCCAGCTTCCGGGAGCCTGACAGAATGGCACTTGTCCTCCATGACGAACAGCGCATGGTGAAAGATGTGGCGGATTCCTTTTTCGCCGAAAATGCGCCGGTCGCCGAGCTGCGCCGGCTGCGCGACAGCCGTGACGCGGATGGCTTCAACCGTGATCTGTGGGCAAAAATGGCGGAACTGGGCTTTGCCGGCGTCATCATCCCGGAAGAATATGACGGCGCCGGGCTGGGCATGGTGGCCGCCGGCCTCATTCAGGAAGCCATTGGCCGCAATCTGTCGCTGTCGCCCTTTCTGTCGACTTCAATCCTGTCGGTAACGGCCATTCTGAAGGGCGGCACCGAGGCACAGAAACAGGCGCTATTGCCGAAGATGGCCGCGGCCGAACTGATCGTGGCGCTGGCCTGTGACGAACGCGCCCGGCATCAGCCGCAGCATGTGGCGACGCGGGCGGAAAAATCCGGCAATGGCTTTCGTCTGAACGGCGCCAAGACCTTCGTGCTGGATGGCCATGTCGCCGACCGGCTGATCGTGGTGGCGCGCACATCCGGCGCGGATGACGACGACAACGGCATTTCGCTGTTTCTGCTCGACCCGAAGGCGTCGGGCGTCGACATCCGGCGCCGTTCGCTGGTGGACAGCCGCAATGCCGCGGAAATCACGCTGCGGAATGTGCAGGTGGATGGCGCCGATCTGCTGGGCGAGATCGACGGCGGCCATGCCATATTGGCGGCGGCGCTCGATGCTGGCCGGGCGTGTCTCGCGGCGGAAATGCTGGGGGTGTCGGCGCAGAGCTTCGACACATCGGTTGAATATCTGCGCCAGCGCGAGCAGTTCGGCGCCAAGATCGGCAGCTTTCAGGCTCTGCAGCACCGTGCGGCGGCGCTGTTCTGCGAAATGGAGCTGTTGCGCTCGGTGGTGCTGAAGGCATTGTCGGAGCTGGAGGAAGGTGGCGAACGGGCGTCGTTCTTTGCCTCTCTGGCCAAGGCCAAGGCCGCTGAGGTCTGTATTCTGGCCACCAATGAAGCGATACAGATGCATGGCGGTATCGGCATGACGGACGAATTCGACATCGGCTTTTACATGAAGCGCGCCCGCGCCGCAGCGATCACCTTCGGCGATCAGGCGTTTCAGGGGGATTGTCTGGCCCGCGCCGAAGGCTATTGATGAAAAGGGGATTGCCGCCGGCGCGGCTGCCGCAGCAAGAAGGACAGTGCATGGCGCTTTCGGAACTCGACAAGGCGATGGCAGCCGCAACGGCGGCAGTGACGGCGCCGGGCGGGCAGCTGGCTCTCGGCAAGGCGCGGATACGCGGCGTGGAATATCCGATATTCGAAAATGCCCCGGCGTCGTTGCGCGATTACGCCGCCCTGTTCATGGCAGCGAACGCCGACAAGGAGTTCCTTGTCTATGCGGATGAGCGCTATACCTTTGCCGATACGCAGCGGCAGGCGGTGAAGGTCGCGGCCATGTTGCAGGTGCAATATGGCATAGCGAAGGGCGACCGGGTGGCGATTGCCATGCGCAATTATCCGGAATGGATCACAGCGTTTCTGGGCATCGTCATGGTCGGCGCCGTGGTCGTGCCGCTGAATGCCTGGTGGACGGCGGAAGCGTTGCGCTATGGCTTGCAGCATTCCGGCGCGCGGCTGGTGTTCGCCGACGAAGAACGACTGCGCCTGATCGGGCCGATGCAGGATTGCCTGCTGGCAAAAGTGGCGGTGCGCGCGCCGGCCGAACTCGCCAGCGAAATGGGCGCAGCACGGTTCGAGGAGGTGCTGGCGCAAAGCCCGGATGCGCCGGACTGGCTGCCGCCGCTTTACGCCGATGATGACGCCATGCTGATGTACACCTCGGGCACGACGGGAACGCCCAAGGGCGCCATTTCGACCCAGCAGGCGGTGCTGTCGGCGACGCTCAACTATCTGAC
>CAZIAA010000108.1:0-5737 GCA_964537365.1 uncultured Sandaracinobacter sp. | reverse complement strand
TGCAGGCGGCGGACGTGCTGCTGTACCAGGCAACGCACGTGCCGGTGGGCGAGGATCAGAAACAGCATCTGGAACTGGCGCGCGACACTGCAACGAAATTCAACCTCGATCAGGGCGTGGAAGTATTTCCATTGCCGGAGCCGATCATGCCGGCCGATGTGCTGCGGGTGAAATCGCTGCGCGACGGGGCGGCGAAAATGTCGAAATCCGACCCTTCCGACCAGAGCCGCATCAATCTGACCGACAGCGAGGCGGAGATCCGCGCCAAGATCAAGCGCGCGCGCACTGACCCGCAACCGCTGCCGGCGGATGTGAAGGGGCTGGAGGACCGGCCGGAAGCGCGCAATCTGGTGGAAATCTATGCGGCATTGGCGGACCGGCCGCTGGCGGATGTGCTGGCGGAATTCGGCGGCCGGGGCTTTGGCGAATTCAAGCCGGCGCTGGCGGATCTGCTGGTGGCGCAACTGGCGCCGATCAATGCCCGCTATCGCGAGTTGCTGCTGAATCCGGACCGGATCGATGCGGCATTGCTGGCTGGCGCCGCCGAAGCGCAGCGCCATGCCGCAGAAACCATGCGCGAAGTGCGCGATGCGGTCGGCTTCCTTTAGGCCGTGCTGCCGGGCCTGAAAATCGGCCATGCCCATTGCGCCGCGGCGCGCACCGGGGTGACGGTGCTGGTGCCGGATGTGCCGGTGGTGATGGCGGTCGATGTGCGTGGCGGCGGGCCAGGCACGCGCGAAACCGATGCGCTGGACGCAGCCAATCTGGTCGAGCGCGTGCATGGGCTGGTGCTGGCCGGCGGCAGCGTCTTTGGCCTCGATGCCGCGTCCGAGCTGGCGTTGTTGCTGGCGCGCGATGGTGTCGGGCTGGCGGTGGCTGGCGGTGTTTCGGTGCCGGTGGTGCCGGCGGCCATATTGTTCGATCTGGCCAATGGCGGCGACAAAGGCTGGGCACAGGCCGGCGGTGCGGAACCGCCCTATCGGCGGCTGGCGCGCGATGCCTATGCCGGGCGCAGTGAAAATCCGGCGCAGGGCCGGGTGGGTGCTGGTTTTGGCGCCATGGCGGGCAGCCGGCCGGGCGGAATCGGTATGGCGCGGGCGCGTCTCGATGGCGGTGGCGCAGTGGCGGCGCTGGTTGCAGTCAACTGCTTTGGCGAGGTCGTATCCGGCGAGCCACCGTTAGGCGGGCCGGTGCCGATGCCGAAACTGGCGACTCGGCCGCGCCAGACCGGCGGCAATACCTGCATTGGCGCAGTGGCGACGGATGTGCCGCTCAACCGGGCCGCGGCCAGACGCCTGGCCATGATGGCGCAGGATGGTCTGGCGCGCGCGATCCGGCCGATTCACACGCCTTTCGATGGCGACTCGATTTTCGCAATCGGCCTCGCTCCGGAAACGCCGCCAGAAGTTGATCCGGTATTGCTGGCGGAACTGGGCACGCGGGCAGCGGATTGCGTTGCGCTGGCCGTGCGCGAGGCCGTGCTGTCAGCGGCTTGAAGCATGCGCGCGTCGGTCGGGGTGGCGCGTTGCGGATGATATGTCGCAGCCCGGCGCTGATCCACTGCGGGCAAGGCGGCTGCAACTTCGTGTTTTTGTCGGTTTGCAATTGTCCGCCAACCCGGTTTATGGCGGGAAATGAGGTTTGGATGGCATGGACCAGCGCGATGTTGCGTCTGTTCGGGCTGTCGCATTGAAGGAGACTAAGGTGATGCGGAACGTGGGGCATTTGATCGCCAGTGGGGAAGGGCTGCCGGCACCGGCGCGTTTCGGCGATGTTTTTGATCCCAATGCCGGCACCGTGCAGGCGAAAGTCGCCCTGGGCACGGCCGCGGATGTCGATGCCGCCGTTGCCGCCGCCAAGGCCGCGCAGCCGGGCTGGGCCGCCACCAATCCGCAGCGGCGCGCCCGTGTGCTGTTCCGCTTCAAGGAACTGGTCGAACAGAATATGGACGAGCTGGCGCATCTGCTGTCGTCGGAACATGGCAAGGTCGTGGCCGATGCCCGTGGCGATGTGCAGCGTGGCCTCGATGTCATTGAATTTTCCTGTGGCATTCCGCAACTGATCAAGGGCGATTATTCGCCGGCGGCTGGTCCCGGCATCGATGTCTATTCGATGCGCCTGCCACTCGGCATTGGCGCTGGAATTACGCCGTTCAATTTCCCGGCGATGATTCCGATGTGGATGTTCGGAGTCGCCATTGCCTGCGGCAATGCCTTCATTCTGAAGCCTTCCGAACGCGATCCGTCGGTGCCTTTGCGTCTCGCTGAACTGATGCTGGAAGCGGGCGCGCCGGAAGGCATTTTGCAGGTTGTGCATGGCGACAAGACCGTGGTCGATGCCATCCTCGACCATCCGGATATTTCCGCCGTCAGCTTCGTCGGCTCGTCCGATATCGCGCAATATGTCTATTCGCGCGGCACTGCCAATGGCAAGCGGGTACAGGCCATGGGCGGCGCCAAGAATCACGGCATCGTCATGCCGGACGCCGATATGGATCAGGCCGTGAAGGACATCACTGGTGCGGCCTTTGGCAGCGCCGGAGAGCGTTGCATGGCATTGCCGGTCATCGTTCCCGTTGGCGAAAAGACCGCAGAGGAACTGCGCGAACGGCTGGTGAAGGCGATTGCGCATCTGCGCGTTGGCGTGTCGACCGATGCCGAAGCCGATTACGGCCCGGTGGTAACGCAGGTGCACAAGGAACGCATCGAGAAATGGATCGACACCGCCGTTGCCGAAGGTTCGGAACTGGTGGTCGATGGCCGCAACTTCAGCCTGCAGGGCCATGAAAAGGGCTTTTTCGTCGGCCCGACCCTGCTCGACCATGTGAAGCCGGAGATGACCAGCTATCAGGAGGAAATCTTCGGCCCGGTGCTGCAGATCCTGCGCACCGACAGCTTTGAAGAAGCGATTCGGCTGCCATCCGACCATCAATATGGCAATGGCGTGGCGATCTTCACCCGCAATGGCCATGCCGCGCGCGAATTCACGGCGCGGGTGAATGTCGGCATGGTGGGGGTCAATGTGCCGATCCCGGTGCCGGTGTCCTACCACACCTTCGGCGGCTGGAAGCGCTCGGCCTTTACCGACCACAACCAGTATGGCGAGGAAGGCGTGCGGTTCTGGACCAAGATCAAGACCGTCACCCAGCGCTGGCCGGATGGCTCGGTGGATGGCAATAACGCATTCATCATGCCGACGATGTAAGCATCCGGCACCGGAACGACAGGAGCAGACATGGCCTATGAAACCCTGCTGGTAGAAAAACGGGGGGGCGTCACGCTGGTGACGCTCAACCGGCCGCAAGCGCTGAATGCGCTCAACAATCAGGTGCTGGGCGAATTGCTGGCGGCTTTTGCCGATTTTGATGCCGATGCCAGCCAGCATTGCGCGGTTCTGACCGGAAGCGCCAAGGCATTCGCCGCCGGCGCCGACATCAAGGAAATGGCGCCGCAAAGCGTCGGCGACATGTATGGCAGCAATTATTTTGCCGGCTACGAACTGCTGACTCGCACACGCAAGCCGATCATTGCAGCTGTTGCCGGCTATGCCCTGGGCGGCGGCTGCGAACTGGCGATGATGTGCGATCTCATTCTGGCCGCCGATACGGCGAAATTCGGCCAGCCGGAAATCAAGCTGGGCGTCACGCCCGGCATGGGCGGGTCGCAGCGGCTGACACGCGCCATCGGCAAGGCCAAGGCCATGGAAATGTGCCTGACCGGGCGCATGATGGACGCCGCTGAAGCCGAACGCGCCGGACTGGTCGCGCGCGTGGTGCCGGCGGCCGAACTGCTGGACGAAGCCATGACGCTTGCCGAGAGCATTGCCGGCATGCCGCCATTGGCTGCGATTGCAGTCAAGGAACAGGTCAATGCCGCCTTTGAAACCATGCTGGCGCAAGGCGTGCTGTTCGAACGGCGGCTGTTTCATTCGCTGTTCGGAACCGAAGACCAGAAAGAGGGCATGGCGGCTTTTGTCGAGAAGCGGCCAGGAAAATGGGTGGGCAAATGACGACAGTTGCATTCATTGGCCTTGGCCATATGGGCGGCGGCATGGCTGCCAATCTGGTCAAAAACGGCATTCAGGTGCGCGCCTTTGATCTGGTGGCGGACGCGCTCGACAAGGCGGCCACGGCGGGTTGCACATGCTGTGCCAGCGCGGCGGAGGCCGTCACGGGTGCGGATGCCGTGGTCACCATGCTGCCGGCCGGTAAATTCGTGGCCGATGTCTATCACCAGTCCGTCTTTGGCACGGCCGCCAAAGGCACATTGCTGATCGACTGTTCGACCATTGATGTGGCGACTGCGAAGAAGCTTGCCGAAGAAGCCGCGGCGGCCGGCTATGCCGCCGTCGATGCGCCGGTGTCCGGTGGCATTGGCGCCGCGCAGGCCGGCACGCTGACATTCATGGTCGGCGGTTCTGACGCTGGTTTTGCAGCGGCCGAACCGATTCTGCAGGCCATGGGCAAGAGCGTCATTCGCGCCGGCGACCATGGCGCCGGGCAGACCGCGAAGATCTGCAACAACATGCTGCTGGGCGCTTCCATGGTGGCGACTGCGGAAGCCTTTCTGCTGGCGCAGAAGCTGGGTCTCGATCCGCAGCGTTTCTATGACATTTCCTCGGTGTCTTCGGGGCAGAACTGGTCGATGACCAGCTATTGTCCGCTGCCGGGTGTCGGCCCGGACAGCCCCGCCGACCATGATTATGAGGGCGGTTTCGCCGTGCCGCTGATGCTGAAGGATCTGCGTCTGGCCGCCGAAGCGGCACAGACGGCGGGGCAGACTACGCCCATGGGGGCAAAGGCGCTGGCGCTTTATGAGGAACTGGCGAAAGGCGACCTCGGCAAAAAGGATTTCTCTGCAATCATCCAGGCTCTGGCCGACCGCTGAATCCGGGCATCCGTTCATCCTGATTCTGCCCCGCTGCGCCGTGCAGCCGCGGGCGCGCAGCGGAAAGTTCCGGCTGTCCCACTCGTGCCCGCGCGGATGAACGGTTAGGAAGGGCCGGCGGGCAGTTCAGAAAAAGCGAAAGTGGTGCATGGCGGAGACAGCGACGGACAGCGACCTGCGGGCGACCCCGGACGCCGATGAAATCGACCTGCTGGAAGTGGCGGGTCAGATCTGGGCCGGACGCTGGATCATTGCTGCAGTGACCCTGCTGCTGCTGGTGCTGACGGTGTTGTATCTGCATCTCGCGACCTATCGTTATACCGCCACGCTGAAACTCACGCCGGCGCAATCCAGCAGCATGGGGCTGGCGTCGCGCATGGGCGGGCTGGGCGGCGTGGCGTCGCTGGCGGGAATCGGCCTGCCGCAGGATAGCGGCGCGCTGGATTTCTCGCTGTTCGCCGACAGCATCCATTCCCGCCAGCTGGCGGAAAAGCTGGCGCAGGATGCAGCGCTGATGCAGGAAATCTTCCGTTCGGAATGGGACGAAGCGCATAAGGCCTGGCGCCAGCCCGAAAGCGCGGTTTCAGGCATTCTCAATCCGGTGAAGCGCCTGCTGGGAATACCAGTCTATCCATGGACTGCGCCCGATGGTGCCCGCCTGCAGGATTATCTGACGCATTCCGTGAAGCTGGTCGAAGGCAATGACAAGCCCTTCATCACACTCACCATAGAGCATGAGGATGCGGAATTCGCCAGCCGCTTTCTCGACCTGCTGGCGGAAGATCTGAACGCTATCCGGCGCGCCAAGCCCTTGCGGCGTACGGCGGAAACCATCGCCTATCTGTCACAGC
>CAZIAA010000107.1:0-5743 GCA_964537365.1 uncultured Sandaracinobacter sp. | reverse complement strand
GGCCGCCGCCCGGATGCGGCTGGGCGGCGGAGAATGTGCCGCAGGCGAATGTCCGCGCGCGGCCTGTCCAGCGCTGGCGCTGAGGATTGCAGGCCTGAAATACGAGCGCCGCCCATTCCTGGCTGGGAATGGGCGGCGCCTTTGTCGGCAGATTTCTGCAGTTATTCTGCAGTTATGATGCTGTTATTGCAGCTACCGCTCAGGCCGTGACGCTGGACTGACGGCGCCGGCGGCGGGCGGCAAAGCCGACCAGACCGAAGCCGGCAATCAGCATGGCCCAGGTGGCGGGTTCCGGAACGGCGTTGATTCCGACGGTGTGATTGTCGCTTTCGAAACCATCCGAACCGCTGTTGCTGAACACCACCTTGTTATAGGTGTCGCCATCGGTGAAGTTGAAGTTGAAAAAGGCGAAATATTCACTTCCGGTCTGGCCTGCATCGGGGCTGCCCATATAGCCCGGTCCGGCGGCAGTGATGATGCCTTGCAGAGCAGCGTAATCATAGCTCCCGAGCAATGTGCTACCATTGTAGAACTCCAGCATATTGCCGGAGCTGAGTGCCGCCAGATAGAAGCCGAAATAATCCGCCGACTTGTTGAGTTCGAGGGTGTAGGATGCCCCCGTACCGAGCGCGACGACATACTGGCTGTTGCCAGCGCCGCCCCAGCTGTCATTCACCTTGATTTCCGGACCGGTATAGGTGCCGGTATAGGTGGATGAACCCCCGAAATTGCTGTTCAGCGTGGTGTAGGTGCCAGCTGCATAGCTGTCGAAGGTTTCGACACCGACTTCGGTGAAGGCCTGGGTGCTGTTGGTTACCCCCGGTGCTTCCAGGTTGATGCTGATGCCTGCGGCTGCTGGCACAGCCAGGGCAGCAGCAGCGATCCCGCCAATGATATACTTGTACATGTTCTCCGACCCTTTCGATTCTGCCGTGTGTATTTGGCAGGATTATAAATGCAAGAACCGTGCCAGGTGTTTTTCAAGGTGGAAGAGTCGAGTCGGATCGAGACAGAATGTAAAAACATCTGACAGGGTTTGCGGATTTTAACTTTTGCTCCGGAGTGCTGCGCACCCGACCGGACGAGACAGACGCGATCAGCCGAAAGCGCCTTTCAGGCCATCGATGACGATCTGCGTTGCCAATGCCGCAAGGATCACGCCCAGCAGCCGGGTGATCACTGCCTGCACCCGGGGGCCGATCCACTGCAGGATCCGTCCGGCGCCGAGCAATGCCAGCAGCGCCAACGCCAGCACCAGTGCCAGCGCGCCAAACACGGTGAGGATTTGCGTGGCCCCTTGCGCCCGCGCCATCAGCAGCATGATGGCGGCAATGGAGCCGGGGCCGGCAATCATCGGCATGGCAATCGGAAACACCGCGACATCGGCCATGGCGTCGAGATCCAGGGCCTTGGCGCGTGCTTCGCGGCGCTGGGCGCGGGTTTCGAACACCATGTCGAGGCCGATCAGAAACAGCATGCCGCCGCCGGCAATGCTGAAGGCATCGAGGCTGACGCCAATGGCGCGCAGAAAAGGTTCGCCGGCAAGCGCAAAGGCGAACAGCAGAATGGCGGCAATGGCGACCGCGCGCAGGGCCATGGCGTTGCGCGCGGCATGGGGTGCGGCCGCAGTCAGGCCGGCGAACACCAGCGCCGCCCCGGCTGGATCAATGACCACGGCAAGGGTGATGAACGCCGAGACGAACAGATCCGCAGTCATCGCTGGCGGTCAATGCCCATTGGCGGCTTTCAGCGTGTTTTCCAGCAGGCAGGCAATGGTCATCGGGCCGACGCCGCCGGGCACCGGGGTGATATGGGCGACGACTCGGGCGGCTTCCGAAAAGCAGACATCGCCGACCAGCCTTGTGCCTTCGCCGCTTTCCTTGGGAACACGGTTGATCCCGACATCGATGACGGTCGCGCCCGGCTTCAGCCAGCTGCCGCGCACCATTTCCGGCTGGCCGACGGCGGCAATGACGATATCGGCGCGGCGGCACAGGCCGGGCAGATCGCGGCTGCGGCTGTGGGCGACGGTGACGGTGGCGGAGGCCGAGATCAGCAGCGATGCCATCGGCCGGCCGACAATGGTCGAACGGCCAATGACCAACGCATCGGCACCGGCAATGTCGCCCAGCACCGATTGCAGCAGCCGGAGGCAGCCGAGCGGGGTGCAGGGCACGAAGCCATCGAGGCCGGTGGCCAGCCGTCCGGCATTCACCGGGTGGAAGCCGTCGACATCCTTGTCCGGATCGATGCTGGCAATGACGGCCTGCGGGTCGATCTGCGGCGGCAGCGGCAGCTGCACGAGGATTCCGTCCACATCCCGGTCCTGATTGAGCTGCTGGACCAGCGCCAGCAATTCGGCCTGCGAGGTGCTGGCGGGCAGGCGGTGCTCGATCGATGTGATTCGGGCATCGGCGCAGGCGCGGATCTTGTTGCGCACGTAAATGGCGCTGGCCGGATCCTCGCCGACGAGCACGACTGCAAGCGCGGGGGCGCGGGCGCCGGCCAGCAGCCGGTCCTGCACCTGCTGGGTGATATCGGCCTTGATGTGCGCGGCATGCGCCTTGCCGTCGATGCGATAGTCGCTCATCCGAGAAGCAGGTCCATTCTGAAGCCTTCCAGCAGCCTTTGCAGCAGAATGATGCCGAGAATCAGCACCATCGGGGAAAAATCAAGTCCGCCCATGTCCGGCAGCAGATTGCGGATCGGGCGCAGCAGCGGATTCAGCAGCCGATCCAGCGCGTAGATGACCGACGAAACGAAACGATTGCGCATGTTGATGACATTGAACGCAACCAGCCAGCTGAGAACCGCCTGGATGATGATGATCCAGATCAGGATCTGCAGCAGATAAATGGTGAAATTCAGCAATTCGGCGATGGTGTTCATACGGAAATTGCAGTCCTTCGGGCGAGAGAGACGAGCGCATGCAGTGCTCCACCGGCTCTAGCGGCTTCGGCGTGCGACGGCTAGACCGGGCGCGTGCCGGCTCCCGTCCACCTTGTGCAGTTGCAGCTGCGGGATTTCCGCAACCACCGTGCCACCCGGCTGGCGCCGGGGCAGGCGGCCTTTGTCGTGCTGACAGGCGAGAACGGCGCTGGCAAGACCAATATTCTGGAAGCCGTGTCGCTGTTGTCGGTCGGCCGCGGTCTGCGCGGGGCCAGACTGTCGCAGATGGCGGCGCAGTATGGCGATGGCGGCTTCGAACTGCTGGCGGATCTGCTGCCTGATGCCGGCCTGCCACCGGTTCATGTGCACAGTTTTACCCGCCCGGTCGCGCCGGAACGCCGGCAATTGCGGGTGAATGATGCACCGGCGCGGCTGTCGGTGCTGGCGGACTGGTCGAGCCAGCTGTGGCTGACGCCGGCGATGGACCGGCTGTTTGCCGACACCGCGTCGGCGCGGCGCCGATTCCTCGATCGGCTGGTGCTGGCGCTGCAACCGGCGCATGGCCGCCACGCCAGCCGCTTTGATGCGGCCATGCGCGCGCGCAACCGGCTGTTGCAGGGCGATGCGCCGCCGGACCCGGCCTGGCTCGATGCGCTGGAGGCGGAAATGGCCCGGCATGGCGCGGCACTGGCAGACGCCCGCCAGATGACCGTTCATTTGTTGGAGGAACAGCTGCGCGCCGCCGCGGATGGCGCCTTTCCGCGCCCTTCGGTCAGCCTGCAGGGTGGCGATGTGCCGGAGCCCGAATCTGCCAACGCCACGACGCTGCAGCAATTGTTCCGCCAGCTGCGCCGCGCCGATCAGGCCGCCGGCCGCACCACCGCCGGCCCGCACCGGATGGACTTGCAGGTTGTCCACGCCGACAAGGCGATGCCGGCCGCGCAGGCGTCGACCGGGGAACAGAAAGCGCTGCTGATTGCGATATTGCTGGCGCATGCAGCGCTCGTCGCCGGGCGGTCCGGGCGCAGGCCATTGCTGCTGCTCGACGAAGTGGCGGCGCATCTCGATTGCGGCCGCCGCCAGGCGCTGTTCGACAGCATTGCCGCGCTTGGCGGGCAGGCCTGGCTGACCGGCACCGATCCGGCCCTGTTCCAGACGCTCGATGCGGCGCGCTTTTCGGTGTCCGCGGGGCAGGTGGCGCGGGGCTGATTTTGCCTGCTGCGGCCGGTCTTCGGCTGGCCTTTTGAGTCATCCCCTCCTATAGACTTTCCATGACAGAACAGGACACTGGTTCAGCGCTGAAAGACAGCGCCTATGGCGCCGAATCCATTCAGGTTTTGAAGGGGCTGGAAGCAGTCCGCAAACGTCCGGGCATGTATATCGGCGACACCGATGACGGCTCCGGGCTGCACCATATGGTGTTCGAGGTTTCCGACAACGCCATTGACGAAGCATTGGCCGGGCATTGCGATCTGGTGCTGATCCGTCTGAATGCCGATGGTTCGGTGACGGTGGCCGACAATGGCCGGGGAATCCCGGTTGGAATCCACCGCGAGGAAGGCGTGTCTGCGGCCGAGCTGGTGATGACGCAGTTGCATGCCGGCGGCAAGTTCAACAATCAGGATGGCAACAGCTACAAGGTCTCTGGCGGGCTGCACGGTGTCGGCGTGTCGGTGGTGAATGCGCTCAGCGAATGGCTGGAATTGCGCATCTGGCGCAATGGCCATGAACATTATCAGCGCTATGAGCATGGTGTTCCGGTGGCGCCGCTGGCCGTGGTCGGGCCGCAGCCGGAACTACCGGATGGGCGGTTGAAACGTGGTACCGAAGTGACTTTCCTGCCTTCGTTGGAAACCTTTCGCAATGGCATTGAATTCGATTTTGCGCGGCTGGAACTGCGCTATCGGGAACTGGCGTTCCTGAATTCCGGTGTGCGGCTGCGCATCGTCGACGCGCGCGAAGCCGATGTGCGCGAAGTCGATTTCCAGTATGAAGGCGGGCTGGTGGAATTCGTGCGCTGGCTCGATCGGGCAAAAACGGCGCTGATGGCGGAACCCGTGTCCATTTCCGGTCAGCGCGACGATATCGGAATCGAAGTCGCGCTGCAGTGGAACGACAGTTATTACGAACAGGTGCTGGCGTTCACCAACAACATCCCGCAGCGCGATGGCGGCACCCATATGGCAGCCTTCCGTTCCGCACTCACCCGCACATTGAACAATTATGCCGACCGTTCCGGAATCCTCAAGAAAGAGAAGGTCGGCCTGTCGGGTGACGACATGCGCGAAGGGCTGACAGCCGTCGTTTCGGTGAAGCTGCCGGACCCGAAATTCTCCAGCCAGACCAAGGACAAGCTGGTGTCCAGCGAAGTGCGGCAGCCGCTGGAAGCGCTGCTGGGGGACAAATTGGCGGAGTGGCTGGAAGAAAATCCGCAGGCCGCGCGCGACATCGTGCAGAAGATCGTCGAAGCGGCCATCGCCCGCGAGGCCGCGCGCAAGGCGCGTGAAGCCAGCCGCAAATCGGCGCTGACGGTGGCGTCATTGCCCGGCAAGCTCGCGGATTGTCAGGAAAAGAACCCGGCCTTGTCCGAACTGTTTCTGGTCGAAGGCGATTCCGCTGGCGGTTCGGCGAAACAGGGGCGCGACCGCCAGTTCCAGGCAATCCTGCCATTGCGCGGCAAGATATTGAATGTCGAACGCGCCCGTTTCGACCGCATGCTGTCCTCACGCGAAATCGGCACCATCATTCAGGCGCTGGGCACCGGCATTGGCCGCGATGAATTCAATCTGGAAAAATTGCGCTACCACAAGATCGTCATCATGACCGACGCCGATGTCGATGGCGCGCATATCCG
>CAZIAA010000106.1:0-5830 GCA_964537365.1 uncultured Sandaracinobacter sp. | reverse complement strand
CCTATTTGGGGTGTCTGCGCGGCAATCATCCGGTGCTGCTGCTGGCGGCCGGGGACATGCCGTCGCATATTATTGATACTTTTCAGGCTGATGCGGTCTGGGATGCCGAAACTGGCGACCTGCAACTGACGCAAGCGCCCGCTGGCGGTCTGCACCCGGATCTGGCGGTTCTGCTGTCGACATCGGGTTCGACCGGGAGCCCGAAACTGGTGCGCCTGTCGGCGGCGGCGATTGCCGCCAATGCGACTTCCATTTGCGAATATCTCGATATCGACGCCGACGAGCGCGCCATCACCACCTTGCCTTTCCATTATTCCTATGGGCTGTCGGTGCTGAACTCGCATCTGATGGCGGGGGCGTCGCTGGTGCTCACCGAGCTGTCCGTCACCCATGCCGATTTCGAAGCGCTGCTGTCGGCGACGCGCCCGACTTCCATTGCCGGCGTGCCCTATACCCATGAACTGCTGCTGCGTTCCGGGCTGATGCAACGGCTCCCCGACAGCGTGCGCACGGTGACTCAGGCCGGCGGGCGATTGTCTCCGGACCGGATTCTGGAAATTGCCGCCATTGGTCTCGAACGCGGTTTCCGTTTTTTCCCCATGTACGGCCAGACCGAAGCGACCGCGCGCATGGCCTGGCTGCCGCCTGAACGGGTGACACTGCACCCGGACTGTATCGGCCAGCCCATTCCCGGCGGCGCTTTTTCCCTGATCGATGCGGATGGCCGCGACATTGACAGGCCCGGCATTGCCGGCGAGCTGGTTTATCGCGGCGCCAATGTGATGATGGGCTATGGCTTTGACCGCAGCGATCTGGCCAAGGGGCCGGAGCTGGCCGAATTGCGCACTGGCGACATTGCCGAACGCACCGGCGACGGGCTGTATCGAATCGTCGGCCGCGCCAGCCGCTTTGCCAAGATCGCCGGACTGCGCATTGGCTTCGATGATATTGAGGCGCTGCTGCATGAATCCGGAATCACCGCCGTTGCGACTGGTTCCGATGAACTCGTCGTCGTCCATATCGAGGATTGCGCCCGTCTGACAGAAGCGCGCGAACTGCTGAGCGCCCGGGTCCATATCCCCGAGGCTTCGGTGGCGCTGAGCTGTGGCGAAATTCCGCGCCTCGCCAATGGCAAGGTCGATTATCGCACGATTCGCACAGACGGAGAGGCGGAGGCGCGCATCCATCAGGCAAGACTGGCGGCGGGCATCCACCCCATTCTCGCTGGCTATCGGCGGGCGTTCAATGCCCCCAATCTGCCGGAATCCGCCAGTTTCCAGTCCTTTGGCGGCGACAGCCTGGCCTATGTGAATGTGGCGATTGCGATCGAAAAAGCGCTGGGCGAATTGCCGTTGCACTGGGAGGAAATGCCAGTATCGGCGTTGATCGCGCTGGATGACGGCCACCATGCCGCGACTGCGACGCGGCGCAGTGGCACCACCCGGATTGGTGCGGAAACGCTGGTTGGTCTGGCGGCGCTGTTGCTGGTCATCATCGGTCATGGCGCCCCCGAGGAAACCGGATCCCTGCGCGGCGGTGCAGCGATCCTGATGCTTCTCGCTGGCTATAATTTCTGCCGGTTTCAGCGCACGGCCTTCGAACATGGCCAGCTGTGGCCGGCGTTCAAAGGCGCACTGGAGCGCTTGATCCTGCCTTATTATGTGATGATGGTACCGTTGTTGCTGTTCTCCAATGCGGAGAAAAGCTGGGGCTGGTTCGCCCTCGTCAGCACCTATACCGTCAGCGAGCGCGGGCCGCTGTTCGCGTTCTGGTTCATCGAGGCTGTGTTTCACGCCCTCATCCTGATGATCCTGCTTTACATGATTCCGCCGGTGCGCCGATTCTCGGCGGCGCAGCCGGTTGCGGCCGGCTTCGCCCTGGTTGGATTCGCGCTGCTGCTGAAGATCATCGTCAACCGCTACATTTTTGATGATTTCAATGACTTGTCGCTGACGGTTGACGCCCAGTTCTGGCAATATGCCTTTGGTTTTCTGGCCCTGCTGGTGCGCCGTCCGCCGCTGAAATTGCTGCTTGTCGCGCTGGTGTTCGCAATTGCCTGCCTCGATTACGGCAGCACCAGTTCCCGCACCTGGTGGTTGCTGGCGGCGTTGCTGCCGGTGCTGTTCGTGCCGGTTGTGCCGGTGCCTTCGCGCCTGGCCGCCCCCATCCTGCGCCTCGCGGCCGCCAGCTATTTCATCTATATCATTCATGTGCCACTGCACCATATCGTGCGCTTCGTGCTTGGATTGTCGGATCGGCCGTTCCTTGCGTCGGTGCTGCTGGTCGTGCTCAGCGGTGTGGGCGGCGTGGCTTTCGATGCCATCTGGTCGCGCATGATGCTGGCGGTTAAAGCGAGGCTTGCGCCCGCCGCGCGCGAATCATTTCCGCAGTCCTGAATTCGCGATTCTGCCGGGGTTGCGTTGTCCTGCAAAAAGGGGGTTCTGATCTGATGAAAATTGTCGCCGGTAACAGCAACCGGAAGCTGGCCGATGCCGTTGCGGGATTTCTGGATATTCCGCTGACCAGGGCCGCGGTCCGGCGTTTCGCGGATGGCGAGGTTTTTGTCGAGATCGACGAAAATGTCCGGGGCGAGGATGTTTTCGTTCTGCAGTCCACCTCGGCGCCGGTGAACGACAATCTGATGGAACTGCTGATCTGCATCGATGCGCTGAAGCGGGCCAGTGCGCGCCGTATCACTGCAGTCATGCCCTATTTCGGCTATGCCCGGCAGGACCGCAAGGCCGGCCCGCGCACGCCGATCTCGGCCAAGCTGGTCGCCAATCTGATCACGGTCGCTGGCGCCTCGCGGGTGTTGTCGATTGATCTGCATGCCGGACAGATCCAGGGTTTTTTCGATCTGCCGGTGGACAATCTGTTTGCAGCGCCGGTCATGTCGGTCGATGTGCTGCAGCGTTATCCCGACATGTCCGACCGGCTGACCGTGGTGTCGCCCGATGTCGGCGGCGTGCTCCGGGCGCGGGCCCTGGCCAAGCGCCTCGATAACGCCCCGCTGGCAATCGTCGACAAGCGGCGCGAGCGCCCCGGCGAAAGCGAAGTGATGAATGTCATTGGCGATGTCTCCGGCCGCTTCTGTGTTCTGGTGGACGATATCGTCGATTCCGCCGGCACATTGTGCAACGCTGCCTCTGCCTTGATGGCGGGCGGCGCCAAATGCGTGGTTGCCTATGTGACCCATGGCGTGCTGTCGGGCCAGGCGGTCGAACGTGTGCGGAGTTCGGCCATGCGCGAACTGGTCATCACGGATTCGATCGGCGCCACCCGGGACATTGCGGATGGAGTGAAGATCCGCCATCTCAGCATTGCGCCGCTGCTGGCGGAAGCCATTCGCCGCATCGCTGACGAGACTTCGGTGTCCAGCCTGTTCAATTAGATCGCTGCATTCCGCCGCGGTGGAATCCCGGTTGACCGGGATTTTCGCATCCTGCACTCTGCCCCGACTGCGGGAAAGGAGAGTTGCATGCACGTTCCCGAAGGCTTTGCCGTGGTGACTCCCTATGTCATCGTTACCGATGCGGATGGCTATGTGCGCTTTCTGCAGGCGGCTTTCGCAGCGCGGGAAATCGGTCGCAGCGTTACGCCGGACGGGCGTATTGCCAATTGCCAGCTGCGCTTTGCAACGACCACGATCATGATCGCAGAAGCCATGGCGCAGTTCGCGCCGACGCAGGCGGCATTTTACCTGTATGTGGGGGATGCCGATGCCGCGATGGCGCAGGCAATCGCCGCCGGCGCCGACAAGATCCTGGACGTGGCCGACATGCCCTATGGCGACCGTCAGGGCGGCGTGCGCGATCCGGCCGGCAACATCTGGTGGATATCCCAGCGCCTGCGTGCGGAACCCTATTTCTGAGCGCGGCCCCTTTGAAAATACTCTAAAGGAATTCGTTCAATTCCTTGATGAAACGATCAAACTGATCGTGGTGCAGCCAGTGCCCGGCATCTTCGAACAGGCTGACACGGGCATTGCGGAAATGCACGATGCGGCCGTCCTCCTCCGGATTGGAGGCCCAGCTATTGGCGCCATACATCAGCAGCGTCGGCGCCGTGATCCGCGACCACAGGCTGTGCATCTGGTCGCTGGAGATATCGGCGTCGCCCCAGATGTTCAGATAAGGGTCGAACTTCCAGCTGTAGCTGCCATCCTCGTTGCGGTTGACGCCGTGGATGGTCAGATGCCTGGCCTGCGCTTGCGACAGGTGCCGATTGGCTTCGATCATGCGCGCCAGAGCAGCATCGATCGAATCATAGCGCCGGGGCGTGCGCCCGGCGGCTTCGCGTTTCTTGTCGATCCAGTCGCGGATGCGCTCGGCAAAATCACCGGCATTGCGCTTCGCCAGCAGCTTCGGACTTGGCCCAAGGCCTTCGATCGCCACCAGCCGGCGCACCCGGTCCGGGTAAAGCCCGGCATAGCGCAGCGCGATATTGCCGCCCATGGAATGCGCGACGATGGTGACTGGCGCCAGCTTTTGCTGGTGAACCAGCTGGGTCAGATCATACACATAGCTCAACATCTTGTATTCGCCATCCGCCGACCAGTCGCTGTCGCCATGGCCGCGCCAGTCGGGAGCGATGATGTGCCAGCGATCCTTCAGCGCGCGTGCGGTCCAGTCCCAGTTGCGGCTGTGGTCGCGCCCGCCATGCAGCAGCAGCAGCGGCGGCGCATCGGCATTGCCCCAATCGGCATAGCGCAGTTTCAGGCGTTGCGAGACATAGCTGTGAGATGTCGGTCCTTCTTGCATGGCCGCAGGTTTGTCCGCCAGATGCCATTCTGTCCAGAGGAATTTTCCCGGTCCGGGACTGCTTGCGGATCGGCGCGTCCGGTTGCACTGTGGTGGCTCGGTGGTTGCGCGGATACTGAATGGAGAGGAGCATTTCATGAACGGGAATATCGCTGGCAAGGTCATTGTCATCACTGGCGCCAGCAGTGGTCTGGGCGCAGCTGCGGCGCAGCATCTGGCGGCTTGTGGCGCGCGCGTGGTGCTGGGTGCCCGCCGGGCCGAGCGGATCGAGGAACTGGCCGGGGAACTGACTGCGGCGGGCCATGCCGCGCAGGCCGTGGTGACGGATGTGACCGACCGGTCGCAGGTGCAGAGGCTGGTGGACGCCGCGGTTTCCACCCATGGCCGGATCGATGTGCTGGTGAACAATGCCGGCGTCATGCTGCTGTCCACGCTGGAAGGGCTGAAGGTCGAGGAATGGGACCGCATGATCGACATCAATATCAAGGGCATGCTCTATGGCGTTGCTGCGGCATTACCACATATGAAACAGCAGAAATCCGGCCATATCATCAATGTTTCGTCGATTGCCGGACACCGGACCGGGCCCGGCCTGGCAGTCTATTCCGCGACCAAATATGCCGTCCGGGCGCTGTCGGAAGGCTTGCGCCAGGAAGTGAAGCCCTATGGCATTCGCACCACCATCATTTCCCCCGGCGCGGTTGCCAGCGAATTGATCAGCCATATCACCGCGCCGGAGATTCGCGCGATGGCGGAATCGCGCGCCAGCAGCATGGCCATCGGCGCCGACAGCTTTGCCCGCATGGTCGCATTCGCCATCAATGAACCGGATGATGTCGATGTGAATGAAATCATCTTCCGGCCCACAGCGCAGCAAGGCTGAGACCATGCAACCGCGCACAGACGGGACCGGGCCGGGCGGAGGTGCTTCGGGCGCCGACGCCGAAGGCTGGGCCGGCGATCTCGGGGAAAAATGGTTGCGCGCCCTCGACCAGCAGGAAACGCTTCTGACCCCCATCGGCGAGCGGCTGTTGCACGCGGCCGCCATTCGGCCGGGCGAACGGGTGCTG
>CAZIAA010000105.1:0-5843 GCA_964537365.1 uncultured Sandaracinobacter sp. | reverse complement strand
CAGAAAGAACAGAATTTGTCGCAGCCTTCCTGCACCGTCAGAAAGGCCGATGGCGCCCGGCGCGTCCGTTTTGGCAGATGGCCGAATTTTGAATCCGCCGGCATGTCGAGATCGACGATCCTGCGTCGCCCGCCGGCCTGTTCGTGCAGAAGCCGGGGCAGACGATGATAGGCTTGGGGGCCGATTACCACATCGACGGCGCCGGCGCGGTTCAGAATCTCCGCCCCTTCCGCCTGGGCAACACAACCGGCCACGGCAATCACTGGCTTGGCCCGCTCCTCGTCTCGTGCGCGTGCGGCAATCCGCCCGACCTCATGATAGAGTTTTTCCGCCGCCTTTTCGCGAACATGGCAGGTATTGAGAATGATGACATCGGCGTCCTCCGGAGACGACTCGGTCATTCCATCTGCTGCAAGCGCTTCCCCCATCCGTTCGGAATCATAGACATTCATCTGACATCCGAATGACTTGATCGAAAATCTTCGCGGCAACTCTTACCTCTTGTCGACTATTGAGGCCCAGCAATTACCACGCCCGGCCGCTCCAGTGCGAATATTTTTGCAATGCCGGCATTTCGCCGAGGGGCGCGATTGCAAATCGCCATTATTTCGGCGGACAATATGGTTCCTGCGGACGATATGCAGACCGGCCTCGGTGAACGGCCCCGCCCGCACCCCGCAAATATCACCCGTCGCTATGTCTTGGACTTGCGATCCAGCCGAACGCCATAAAGTTCATAGCGGTGGTCGACAAGCTTGTATCCAAGCCTGCGGGCGATCTCAGTTTGCAGTTTTTCCAGTTCATTGTCGCGAAATTCGATCACATCACCGGTTTCCACATCGATCAGATGGTCATGATGTTCCTTCGGGGTCGGCTCATAGCGCGAGCGTCCATCACGAAAATCATGTCGTTCGAGAATGCCTGCATCCTCGAACAGGCGCACCGTCCGATAAACGGTGGCAATGGAGATTCCTGCATCGATCTCAGATGCGCGGCGATGCAGCTCCTCCACGTCAGGATGGTCTTCCGTTTCCGAAAGCACCCGCGCAATCACGCGCCGCT
The DNA here is from genome assembly GCA_964537365.1 of uncultured Sandaracinobacter sp. Lineage (GTDB taxonomy): Bacteria > Pseudomonadota > Alphaproteobacteria > Sphingomonadales > Sphingomonadaceae > Sandaracinobacteroides. The sequence continues at coordinate 4,781 of CAZIAA010000105.1, read as the reverse complement.
GTTCCGTGATTCGAAGTCCTTTTTCCTGACAAAGCGCTTCGATGTCGATCTTGGTCATACAGGTCCTGCTTTCAATCCGCACTTCAACCCGCGGGACCCGCGGGACGATCCCCAGGCAGAGAATCGCCCGCCGGCCCGCAACGCATATCAGATTGATTTCGTCCTATATAGAAATACAGCAAATGCCCAGCAGTGCAACCACAGGGCATCGCTCCCGGCGGAAAGCCGGCAGGGTTATTTGCTGCTTTTCTTGCCGCCGCTGCGGCCAAGTCCGATGGACTTCGCCAATTGCCGCCGCGCTGCGGAATAATTCGGCGCGACCATGGGATAATCGGCCGGCAACCCCCAGCGAGCGCGATATTCTTCCGGAGTCATGCCATAAGCCGTCATCAGGTGCCGTTTCAGCATCTTCAGCTTCCGCCCGTCTTCCAGACAAATAATATAATCCGGCTTCACCGACTGACGGATCGGAACCGCCGGCTTCAATTCTTCCTGAGGTTCCGGTGCGGGCGCAGACAAGGATGCCAGCGTCGAATGGACATTCTGAATCAACTGTGGCAGGTCGTTCACGGCCACACTGTTATTGGACACATGGCTGGAAACGATATCCGCCGTCAGCGCCAGCAGATCACTTTGTTCGATTTCATCGATCATCACAAATTCTTTCGATAATGCAATTGTCAGCCGTATTGGACTGTATTCAGGATTTCTGACCAATGCCCTCTTAATAATATAGTGCTGCGCAAGATTCAACAGCGTACAGAAAATTTTTGCAGGAAACGCAGCACTTTCAACGGCAAGCAACGCCTGCAAAGGCAGCACAAGCCCACGCGCCCACAATAAAGCTGCTTTCTGACTGCAACGTTAATGCAGTACTATTCAGCGCCACATCATACCGCCATGGCCATGGTAATGGCGTCAATGCGATCTCCGGCAGCAGTCCGGTAATATTGCCGCCGCCGACCACACTCCTCAAAGCCGGCTTTTCGGTACAGGGCTGTGGCCGCCGTATTTCCGGCCCGCACTTCCAGAAACAGCCGTCGCGCATTGCGCGCCTGGCATTCCCGCAATACGCGCGCGACGATTTTCGCGCCAAGGCCTTGCTGACGGCAGGCCGGGTGCGATGCGCATAACAGCAGTTCGACTTCATCCATAACCTTGCGGCAAAGCGCAAACGCTACAGGCCCCAGATCCGGCAACAGCCCGATATCCAGCCAGGATTCGCTGCCCAGCAGCAAATCCGTCATCTGCCGCTCTGTCCATGTCTCGCGGTAGAATGGTTCGAATGCGACCCGCGCCAGACCTGCAACGGCCGGGACATCGGCAAGCCTGCCAGTCGTCCAGCGCAATTGCGACACGCTAACAGCGGGTACTGCCATCGCTGATCCGAACATAATGCGGCTCTGCCCGGCCGAATGCCGCAGCCGGCATTGCAGCCACCGCGGCTGCGCGCGGCTGCACCTGGATTCCGGCCAGTCCCAGCGGCGTAATCGCAGAGCCGGCCAGCAGCGGCACGGTCAATGCCAGTTGCCGGGCATCGGCGGGAGCAAGCGCCACGGCCGGCAGGGTGCTGCACAGACTGGCGGCCGCGAATTTTTCCAGCCAGACCTGACCCCTGGGCGCCGCCAGCAGCACCAGCAGCTCCCGTTCCTCTCCACGGCTGCGCATATCCGCAGCCACCAGCTGCGTCGAACGCACGCCGACAAGCGCCGCCTTCCATGCCAACGCCAGTGCCGAAGCCGCCGCCAGACCAATGCGCAGGCCGGTGAAACTGCCGGGGCCGGTTTCGACAACGACACGCGCGCAATCCGCCTGACGACCGCCAAAAGGTGCCAGCAAGCGCGCAATGGCCGGCACGATCGCTTCGGCATGTCCACGCTGCATCGCCATATCCAGTTGCCCCAGCACGGTATTCCCCTCCAGCAGCGCGAGGGACAATTCATGCCCGCAGGCGATCACAAGCGTCCGATCGGTCATAGAATCCGGCAGGCATCCGCAAAATCGAGCCGCGGCGAGCGCGCAAACAGATTCTTGTCCGTACCCCGCCCGAGCGAGCAGATGAAATTCGTTTCAACCATGGTCCCGGACCAGAACGCATTATTGACGGCTGCCTTGTCAAAGCCGGACATCGGCCCAGTATCCAGCCCCAGCGATCGCGCCGCCATGATCAGCCACGCTCCCTGCAGGGTAGAGTTGCGCATCGCCGTTTCCCGAATCAGATCGGCCTTGCCGGTAAACCAGCTGCGCGCATCGGCATGCGGGAAAAGTTCCGGCAGGCGCTCGTGAAATGCCAGGTCCATGCCAATAATAACGGTCACCGGGGCCTGCCGGACCTTCACGCCATTGGTTGCAGAGCAACACTCCGCCAGACGCGCGCGCGCTTCCGCGCTGGCGCAGAAAATGAAGCGTGCCGGCGAACAATTGGCCGAGGTCGGCCCCAGCTTCAGCAGGTCGTAAAGATCCCGCAATTGCTGTTCGGAAATCTCGTCGCTGCTCCAGTCGTTGCGCGTGCGGGCTTGCCGAAAAAGCTGGTCGAGTGCCGCCGCATCAAGTGTTTCATGCATGGATCAATTTCTTTCTGATTCCCCTGGCTGTGCTTCTGGCGTCGGGAAACCCCGTCCGAATTGCACAGCTTTGATGGCATGCGTGCTTGATGGCATGCATGGATGACAGGCACAGCCTGTACCGAAATGGCAAACACCGGAAAAGCCAGACTGCAGGGATCTGTCAAGTATTTCAAGGCTGGCGGAAATTGTCATGTCGCGCAGACGGCATTTGCCGGCTTTGCCTTTATCCCACCGCTGCGACCATTGCCGCTGGATTATGTCAGCCGGTCCAGCTCTGCGTCGCTCATGCTGCCCGGCACGACAATGACCATGCACGGCAGCCGCCCTGCCCTTTCCCCAGCGAAAAACTCCACCAGCGGTCCGGGCCGGCCCTTGGCCGCGGCTGCCAGAACCAGGGCGCGAATGGCCCGCTCCGAAGTGAGGATTTCCAGAATTTTCTGTGGCCCATCGCCCCACAACAGTCGCGTTTCGGGGCGCATTCCGGTCCATGTTTCCGCCAGCAGCGCCTTTTCCGCCAACAGCGCTTGCGCGTCTAATTCAAGCTCTTCCTCGATCACATGCTGCACCCCGCCCCATTGCTGAAACTGGGCCGGTGCCAATACCCGCAGCAACATGACACTGGCGCCAGTGCGCATGGCGCGCAGCGATGCATAGCGTAACGCCTTGTCGCATTCGCTGGTGTCGTCGATGACCGCCAGAAATACATCCGCCTGCCCCGCCATGGTAACGCCTTCCCTGCATACGCCGCGGCCGCGCCCACAGGCGGCCACCAGCGAGATATGGAAGACTGGCGAAAAAGTGCAAGCAGACAATCCATCGGATCAAGGCCCGGGTTCCGCGCCACCTGCCAGGCATTGTCATCGCGCGCCCGGAATGCAGTCCAATACTGCACTCCGGCGCGGCAGCTTAATTCTTGTTGGCCGGAATCCGGACGACCTTGCTGCGTGTGGCTGTCCCCGGGAAATCCGTGAACAATGCCTGCACCAGATTGGGCATGACGGATGGCAGGTCATTCACCCGCGTGGTGGATTCGGCGCGGCCTTCAAATAGCGGCTGCGCATCCGCGGCGCGCTGAATGACGATGTGCAAAAAGGCCGGATAGACCGTGTAGCTATAGACTTCCGGTGTATCCCAGCCGCTGCCCCAAGGGCCGCCCCAGCCCCAGGGACCATACCATGGGCTGTACCAGCCGGGGTAATACCAACCCCGGCCACCCCAGCCCCAGCCGGAATAGCTGCCCGGCCGGGTGGCGATCCGCTCCCGCCCGGGGCCGGAACCATAATCCAGCAGCACCGTCAATTGCGCATCCGCGGACGCCGCGGCAGGCTGATAGCCATGTTTGCGCAACTCGGTCTTCACCAGTTCGGCATAGGATTCGAATTCCAGACCGCCGCCGCTCTCGGGGTTGAGCGCCGCAATACGAAAGCTTTGCCCCTGCGCCTGCGGCATCACCTGGAAGCTTTGCACCCGGGCCTCGAACGGCCGCGAACAGGCAGCCAGAAATACAAGCCCCGCGGCAACGGCGGATATTCTGGCGAAAGATTTCAAACGGTCGGCATTCATGTCTGCAGATCCTTGCGCATCTTTTTGTGTTTCATAGCTGTACCTTGGTGAACACAGCCTGTCCGCAGGTTCAAGTCCTCATTTGCACCCGGCGGCAGAAATCGGCCTTGCCCGCCAACGGCGGGACGTCTATGCGGCAGCCATCCATCCGCAACCGTCGGGGAGTGGCGCAGCCTGGTAGCGCATCTGCTTTGGGAGCAGAGGGTCGCAGGTTCGAATCCTGTCTCCCCGACCATATCACACGATCATGAAGGCTCATTTACTATCATCACCCCTATCGCACAGAAGGCGATAGAGGTAGCGTTCTTCTCATGTTCGTTCATGCGGCTTCACCCTTTCCGCGCATTTTGGGGGCCTTTCTGGGGGCCCCGGTTCTGGATTTGGGGCCTCGTGAAACTGACCGATGCCGCTATCCGCCGCGCCGTCTCTCGCGCACGGGAATATAAAATGGCCGATGGCGGCGGACTATACCTTCTTGTCCGCCCCAATGGCTCCCGCCTCTGGCGCCTGAAATACCGGTTTGCCAATCGGGAAAAGAAGCTGTCGTTCGGCGTCTATCCGGCCGTTTCATTGGCCGCTGCGGCGCGCGCCGGGGACAAGCAGCTTGGCCGTCAGCCGCTCGACATTGGCCGGTCAACCATCTATCGGGAA
>CAZIAA010000104.1:0-5877 GCA_964537365.1 uncultured Sandaracinobacter sp. | reverse complement strand
ATTGTTATAGGGGGCCGCTTTTTTTTGGCATCCGTTGCGGGGGATGTATACCGCCTCGGTCGTAGGTTCAGACTATGCGTGTAAAGAATTCTCTGGCGTCGGGTGTCGCCATGGTTGCGTTGCTGACTGCCAGCGACGCATATGCAGCAGCCGCGGCGGCCAGCAGTGCGGCGGCGCAGGCCTCCATCCACGATACCAACCCGCTGCCCGATTTCGACAGCGGCGATATGGCGCAGGATATCATCGTCATTGCCGGCTCGGAGCGCGGCGCGGTCATTTCCAGCCTGCAACCCGAACAGACTCTGGATGAAGACGATGTCCGCGCCTATGGCGTCGGCAGTCTGTCGGACCTGATTGCCCAGCTATCCGCCGAAACCACCAGCATTCGCGGTCGCGACAGCAGCGGCCGGCCCGTGGTGCTGCTGAACGGGCATCGCGTGTCCGGGTTTCGGGAAATTCACAACATTCCGCCGGAAGCCATTCAGAAACTGGAAATCTTTCCCGAGGAAACTGCGCTTGCCTATGGTTTTCGCGCTGACCAGCGCGTCGTCAACGTGATTTTGAAAGAGCATTTCCAGTCCGAGACGATAGAGGCCAATCTGGGCGGGCCGACCGCCGGCAAGCGGCTGGACAGCAGTGGCGAAGCGTCGCTGTTCCGGGTTTCCGGCGATAGCCGGCTGCTGCTCGATCTGTCACTGGCGCATTCCAATTCGGTGCTGGAAAGCGACCGGGGCCTGATCCAGCGCGTGGGCAATTCATCCTATGCGCTGGGCGGCAATATCGTCGGCCTGACGGATGGTGCGGAAATCGATCCGGCATTGAGCGCTCTTGCAGGCGCGCCGGTCACTATTGCCGGTGTCCCCGCGAGCGCTGGCCAGTCCGTGCCGGGGCTGACCGATTTTGCCGCCGGTTCAGTCAATCAGACCGACCTTGGCCGCTATCGCACATTGTCGCCGCGGACCACGGATTTTTCCGCCGGCGCCAGCATCACCCGGCCGCTGTCGCAGGCAGTGCAGATGACCTTGTCGGCGCGGTTGACGGCGGCGTCCCAGCAAAGCCAGCAGGGGCTTGCAACGGCGGATATGCTGCTGCCGGCGGGCAACCCCTGGTCGCCTTTTGGCAATGACGTACGGCTGTTGTCCTATGTCGGTGCGCCGGGCGCTTTGCTGCGCGACAATTCGAGCTGGAGCGGCCGTCTGGCGGCTGGTTTTGATGGCCGCACCGCCGGCTGGACCTGGACTCTGACGGCGTCGCACGACCATGACGAAGCCAAGACCACGACCAGCCGCGCCGTTGACCTGAGCGGCGTGCAGCAGCGCCTGACCGATGCCGATTCCGGCTTCAACCCCTTTGCGACCAATGCCCTGAACGGGCCGCTGTTGCGGGAATATTCGCGTTCCCGCAGCGACCACAGCCTGGTGGAGCTCAATACCAATGGCCGGCTGGCCGAGCTTCCGGCCGGCGCCATCGCCGCCAGCGTCAAGCTCGGGCTGGATTATCAGCGTCTGAACAGCAGCACCGAGCGGCTGGATGGCGACAGCGATACCCGCCTGAACCGCACCGAAGGCAGCGGTCAGCTCAGTGTCGACATTCCGCTGGCCAGTCGCAATCGCGATGTGTTGCAGCCGCTGGGGGATCTGTCTCTCAATGCCAATGCCAATATCGACCGCTATTCGGATTTCGGCGCGCTCTATGGCTGGGGCGCGGGGCTGACCTGGCGGCCGGTGCCGGCCTTGCAGATCATTGCGTCCTATACTTCGGAAAAAGGCGCGCCGACGATGCAGCAGCTGGGCGACCCGCTGATGACGACGCCCAATGTGCCGATGTTCGATTATGTCCGCGGCGAGGCCGTGGAAGTAGCACGGCTGGATGGCGGCAATGCCGGCCTGCTGGCCGACCACCGCCAGACCTGGAAGCTGGGCGGCCGGCTGAAGCCGTTCAGCACCGCCGACATTGATGTACAGGCGGATTATGTGCGCACCCGCATCAGTGACCCGATCGCCAGTTTTCCGGCGGCAACGGCGGCCGTCGAAGCTGCGTTTCCGGACCGCTTCGTGCGCGATACGGATGGCCGTCTGACCATGCTTGACAATCGCCCGGTCAATTTCGCCCGCTCCGAACATTCGGAATTGCGCTGGGGGATCAATTTTTCCCAGGCATTAGGGTCGTCCGGACAGTCCGGCGCGCCGGCTGCCGGGCGCGGTGATGCCGCCGGGCGGACCGGGCGCGGCGCGGGCGAGGGCGGCCAGCCACGTGGTCCCGGCGGCCCCGGTGGTGCGCCCAGTGGTGCACCCGGCGGCGGCGCGGCCGCGGGTGGTGGGTCTGGTGGTTCCGGCGGCCCCGGTGGTGGTGGCATGGGGCGCGGTCGCTTTGGCGGTGGCCCCGGTGGCGGCCGGTTGCGGCTGTCGCTGTTCCACAGCTGGCGCTTTGCCGATCGTATCCTTATCCGCGATGACATTCCGGAACTGGACATGCTGAATGGCGCGGCCACTGCCAGTACTGGCGGCACACCACGGCATCTGCTGGAAGGCCGGGTGATGGCGATGAAGAATGGTTTTGGCGGATTCCTGTCGCTGAACTGGCAGAGCGGCACCCGCGTGTCCACGGGAAGCGCGGGCGCGCCGAGCGGCAATGAACTGCATTTTTCCAGCCTGACCACGGTGGATTTGCGGCTGTTCGTCAATCTGGGCGATCAACAGCGTCTGGTTGGCAAAAATCCCTGGCTGAAGGACACCCGCCTGTCGCTCGATTTCGGCAATCTGTTGAATGATCGCATCGATGTGCGCGACAGCGCTGGTCTGACTCCCGCCAGTTACCAGTCCTGGTATATGGATCCAGTCGGGCGCAGCGTCCGCATCACATTGCGCAAGATGTTCATGTAACAGGCATTGGCATGCCGGCGCTCAGCTGGCGGAGGCTTGCCCCCATTCCACCCAGCCGACAAAACGCGGCGTTTTCGCCAGATAGCCGCTATGGCGTTCCGGGATGCGGAAACCGGCCATGGCAATGGCGTCCGTGACTGGCCGTGTCAGATGGCAGCCACCCGCCAGCCGACACCACAACGGGTCCAGCCGGTGCTGCCATTTGCGGCAGTCTGCATGTGGCGACAAGCCATGCTCCAGAAACAGCAGGCGGCCGCCGGGGCGCAACACCCGCCGCACTTCCTGCAGGGCGCGGGCCTGATCGGCGACGCTGCACAAAGTGAATGTGCTGACGACGGTGTCGAAACTGCCGTCGGCAAAAGGCAGGTTTTCGGCATGGCCGGGCTGGATGGAGAAAAAGCCGGTATCCGCTGGCGTCATGCGCTTATGCGCCAGCGCAATCAGCTCCGGACTGGGATCGATGCCCGTGACCGAGCTGACCCGCTGGCGATCATAAAACGCCAGATTGGCGCCGCCACCGGCCCCCAGTTCCAGCACCTGTCCGGACGCCAGCGGAATGACCCGGGCGCGCCGTTTCCGAAACTGCGGACGACTGCAGGCATAGCCAATCAGATGCGGCACCACATGCCTGTCCCACCAGTCTTGCATGGCGCGAAAATGGGGCGGCCCGGCAGGCGGTGCAAGAGGGCAGGGCGGCAAATACCGGCAGCATGGCGGCACTACGGCGGCGCGCAAAGGTGAAAGCCGCGATCCGGGCTTGCGTCCGCGACAGGCTTGCGCAAGAAAGGTCGCATGTGGCTTCTTGATCGATTGCTTCGCCGCGCCATCAATGTCGGCGCTCTGGAAGTTCGCGATGCCGGCGGACGTATCCACCGTTACGGGGAACCAAATGTTGAACCGGTTCGTCTGCGCCTGACCGATACCGCCACCGCCTGGAAGATTGCCCGCAATCCGCCGCTGGGCGCGGGGGAAGCATTTGTCGATGGCACGCTGATCGTCGAAAGCGGCGATATCCTCGATCTGCTGGATCTGGTTAGCTATAATCTGCGCTGGGATCGCGACAATGCCACCCGTCTGGCGTTGTGGAGCAGTCAGCGCATTGCCGCGAAATGGGAGGAACTGAACCCGCGCAAGCGCGCGAAACAGAATGTTCAGCACCATTATGATCTGTCCGACCGGCTGTATGAGCTGTTTCTGGATGAAGAGCGGCAATACAGCTGCGGTTATTTCCGCGAAGGCAATCGCGGCCCGGACAGCGACCTCGATCAGGCGCAGCAGGACAAGATGGCGCATATCGCCAAAAAACTGCAGCTGCAGCCGGGGCAGAAAGTGCTGGATATCGGCTGCGGCTGGGGCGGCATGGCGCGCCATATCCACAAGCATCATGGTGCCGATGTACTGGGCGTCACCCTGTCGGAAGAGCAATTGAAATACGCCCGCGCCAAGGCGCAGGAGCTGGGCATTGCCGATCATGTGCGATACGAACTGATGGACTATCGCGATGTCAAAGGCAGTTTCGACCGGATCGTGTCGGTCGGCATGTTCGAGCATGTCGGCCGCCCCAATTACCAGACCTTCTTCAACGAAGTGGCGCGTATCCTGAAGCCCGATGGCTCGGCCCTGCTGCACTTCATTGGCCGCGCCGGCGGCAAAGGCACGACCGATCCCTGGACTGCGAAATATATTTTTCCCGGCGGCTATACCCCGGCGCTCAGCGAAGTGCTGCCGCATATCGAACGCGCCTGGCTGTGGCCGACCGACATCGAAGTCTGGCGCCTGCATTATGCCTATACGCTGGAACATTGGCTGAAACGCTGCCGGGCGCGCCGCGCCGAAATCGTGGCGCTTTATGACGAGCGGTTTTTCCGGCTGTGGGAGTTCTATCTGGCCGGTGCGCGCAGTGCCTTTCTGCATGACGATCATGTCGTCTATCAGATCCAGCTGGCAGTGCACCGCGATGGCGTGCCGTTGACGCGGGATTATCTGTGCGATGGCGCAGGGAATTCCGGCCAATAGATCTGCGCGCCGGCTGATGGCGAGGCTGGCGGTTCAGGCCGAGGCTTCGGCTTTTTCCGCTACTTCCAGCCAGCGCGTTTCAGCTTCCTCCAGCTCCTGTTGCAGGGCGGCGATCCGGTCGCCCAGTTTCTGGAACTGTTGCGGGTCGCTGGCATAGAATTCCGGATCGGCCAGCGTCTGTTCGCAGCCGGCGATTTCGGCTTCCAGCGCCTGAATCTTTCCCGGCAGATGTTCGAGATCGTATTTTTCCCGGAAACTGAGCTTGCCCGGGACATTGTCGGCCGGCTTGTTGCGTGGGGCGGTTGCGGGCGCTTTGGCCGGGGCCGAACGGCGGCTGGCTGTTTTTGCCTGCAACACCGCCTCCAGTTCGCGATAGCCGCCGGCGACGATTTCCGCCCGGCCGGAGCCGTCGAGGCCGATGGTCATGGTTGTGGTGCGGTCGAGGAAGTCCCGATCATGCGAAACGATCAGCACCGTGCCTTCGTAATCGGCGATCACTTCCTGCAGCAGATCCAGTGTTTCGATATCGAGATCGTTGGTGGGTTCATCCAGCACCAACAGATTGGATTCGCGGGCGAATTCCCGTGCCAGCAGCAGGCGGGACTGTTCCCCGCCGGAAAATGTGCCGATTTTGGCATCGATGACGTCGGACGGAAACAGGAATTCGGTCAGATAGCCGCGCACATGCTTGCGCGCCCCGCGAACTTCGATCCAGTCGCCGCCGTCAGCCAATATATCGCGCACGCGCTTGTCCGGGTCCATCAGCCGGCGTTGCTGGTCAACCAGAATGCCGGACAGGGTCTTCGAGCGTATGACCGTGCCTTCGTCGGGCTCGATTTCGCCAGTCAGAAGTCTGAGCAGGGTGGTCTTGCCGGCGCCATTCGGGCCGACGATTCCGATGCGGTCGCCACGCTGGATACGGATGGAAAAATCCCGGATGATGCTGCGCACGGCGTAGCTTTTGCCGACATTCTCCGCT
>CAZIAA010000103.1:0-5920 GCA_964537365.1 uncultured Sandaracinobacter sp. | reverse complement strand
ACATTGACGCAGGCCATGCAGTCGACACAGTCACCAATGGCGTCGGGCGCCTTTTCCTGCTCTTTCTTGGAACCGCGCGGTTCGCCGCGCCAGGCTTTGTAAGTGACGACGAAGCTGTCTTCATCGAGCATGGCGGTCTGAATGCGCGGCCAGGGGCACATATAGATGCAGACCTGTTCGCGCATATGCCCGGCCAGCCAATAGGTGGTGAAGGTCAGCAGGGCGATGGCGCCATAGGCGACGAATGGCGCCGTGCCAGTGACGATCTGCGCGAAAAGCGTCGGTGCATCGGCGAAATAGAACACCCAGGCACCGCCGGTCAGCACGGCGATGACGATCCAGACGCTATGCTTGCTCAGGCGTTTCAGAAATTTGCTGACACTCATCGGAGCGGAATCGAGGCGGATGCGGGCGTTGCGGTCGCCTTCGATCCAGCGTTCGACGGTCATGTACAGATCCGTCCATACCGTTTGCGGACAGGCATAGCCGCACCAGGCCCGGCCAAAGGTGGTGGTGACCAGAAACAGCCCGAGGCCGGCCATGATGAGCAGGCCGGCGACATAATAGAATTCCTGCGGCCAGATTTCGATCGGGCCGAAATAGAAACGCCGGTGCGCCAGATCGACGAGCACGGCCTGATCGGGGGCAAATGGTCCCCGATCCCAACGGATCCACGGCGTGATGTAGTAGATGCCAAGCGTGACGAACAGCACGAACCATTTGAAGCGACGGAAGTTGCCCTTGACGGCCTTCGGGTGAACTTTTTCACGCTTCTTGTACAGCTGGCTGAGTTTGGGGCGTGGCGCCCCGGGCCCGGATGTTGCCGGTTGCGTTGCCATTTACACTTTCACTTCATCTGTGGTTGCATCACTCCCCGCCACCGAGACTGTGGACATAGGCAGTCAGCTGGCGGATCGTCGCATCGGACAATCGGCCTTTCCACGCCGGCATTACCCCGGCGCGGGCATAATAGACAGTATGATGAATTGCCGCACGGTCGCCGCCATAAAGCCAGATTGCATCGGTCAGGTTGGGCGCCCCCAGAGCCTGCATGCCCTTGCCGTCGGCGCCATGGCAGGCCGCGCATTGCTCGGCGAACACCGGCGCACCCCGGCTGGCCAGCGCAGCGTCATGCTGCTGGCTGGAAATGGCCAGCACATATTCCGTCACGGCATCAATTTCCGCATCGGACAGCAGCCCGTCGCGGCCATAGGAGGGCATGATGGAAATATGCGTTTCGTCATCGTCCGGCTGGCGGATGCCATGGCGGATGGTGGCATAGATGGAGGCGTAATCGCCGCCCCAAAGCCAGTCGTCGTCATTGAGGTTGGGATAGCCGATCGAGCCTTGCGCGCCCGAGCCATGGCACTGCACGCAATGCACCTTGAACGCCGAACGGCCGCCTTCGATCGCGGCCTGCAGCAATTGCGGATGCTGGCCGAAATCGGCGATGTCCATGCTTTCGATGCCCTGCAACGCCTGCGCGCGCTGGCTGGTAACCGCAGCGATCTGCTGCTCGACTGCGGCACGGCTGGAATAGCCCAGAACTCCCTGGGTGTTGCCGCCCGGAATCGGCCAGGCCGGATACAGGATCATCCACAGCACCGAAAAGGCAATGGTGGCATAGAGCATCCACACCCACCAGCGTGGCAGCGGATTGTTGAGTTCCTGGATTCCGTCCCATTCATGGCCGGTGGTGCCGACGTCCTCGCCCGGTGTGGCGGGCGTGTCGCTGAGCGGCATGTCTGTCTTGTCGGTCATTCCTCGGCCTCTTCATCGCGCAGGGGAATCATGCTGGCGTCTTCATGGTGTTTTCCGGCACCGGGGCGAAAGGTCCAGGCCAGCACGCCGATCATGACCAGGACCATGAAAACCAGACCCCAGCTGTCGGCGAAATGGCGCAGCTTTTCGTAATCCATGGCGGCCCGCCCCTAGCGCCGGTTGTCGGCCGGGATATAGCTGTCGAAGTCGACCAGCGTTCCCAGCATCTGGAGATAGGCGACCAGCGCATCCATTTCGCTCGGATGTCCGGGGACGCCATCGAAATCCCGGATCTGGGCCTTGGCATAACGCTCTTCAAAGCCGCTGCTGTCGGCGTCCGGATCGGCCTGGGCCAGCAGGTCGGCAACGGCATTGTCGATATGCGCGTCATCATAGGGCACGCCAACGCGGCGATTGGCTCTCAGCTGGGCAGCGACGGTGCGCAGATCGACCGGCTTGTCCATCAGAAAGGCATAGGGCGGCATGACCGATTCCGGCACCACCCGCTGCGGCGAGATCAGATGCTGCACATGCCATTCGTCGGAATAGCGGCCACCGACCCGGGCGAGGTCCGGTCCGGTGCGCTTCGAGCCCCACTGGAACGGGTGGTCATACATGCTTTCCGCCGCCAGGCTGTAATGGCCATAGCGCTCGGCTTCGTCGCGGAAGGTGCGGATCTGCTGCGAATGGCAGGCATAGCAGCCTTCGCGCACATAGATGTTGCGGCCGACCAGCTCGAGCGGGGTGTAGGGCCGCATGCCTTCGACTTTCTCGATGGTGTTATCGAGAAAGAACATCGGCACCATCTGCACCAGACCGCCGATCATGACGGCCACCAGGGTCAGGACCGACAGGATCGTGACGTTGCGCTCGATCTTGCCGTGGTCGAGGGAAACCATGTCCGCAATGCTCCTATTCGGCTGGCTGGACAGCGCCGGCGGGTTCCAGCGGCTTGTCGGTGCGGGGGTTATAGGGGACTCCGGCATCCAGCGGCGCTTCGTCGCGCAGACGGCCGCGGATCGTCATCCAGACGTTGTAGACCATGATTCCGGCACCCGCCAGGAACAGCACCCCGCCGGCGGCGCGGATGATGTAATAGGGGTGCATGGCGGCAATCACTTCGGCGAAGGAATACACCAGATAGCCTTCGGCATTGAATTCCCGCCACATCAGGCCCTGCATGATCCCGGCCACCCACATCGACGAGGCGTAGAGCACGATTCCCGCCATGGCGAGCCAGAAGTGCCAGTTGATCATGCGCAGCGAATACATCCGGCTCATGCCGAACAGGCGCGGCACCAGATAATAGATGGCGGCAAAGCTCATCAGGCCGTTCCAGCCCAGCACGGCCGAATGCACATGGCCGATGGTCCAGTCGGTATAGTGGCTGAGCGCATTCACGGAGCGGATCGACAGCACCGGCCCTTCGAAGGTGCCCATGCCGTAGAACGCCAGCGCCGTCACCATCATGCGGATGATGGGGTCGGTGCGGATCTTGTCCCAGGCGCCGCGCAGGGTCATCAGGCCGTTGATCATGCCGCCCCAGCTGGGCATCCACAGCATGACCGAAAACACCATGCCCAGCACCTGTGCCCAGTCCGGCAGCGCGGTATAGTGCAGGTGGTGCGGCCCGGCCCAGATATAGAGGAAGATCAGCGACCAGAAGTGGATGATCGACAATTTGTAGGAATAGATCGGTTTGCCGACCTGTTTTGGAATGAAATAATACATCAGCGCCAGAAACGGCACCGTCAGGAAGAAGGCGACGGCGTTATGGCCATACCACCATTGCGTCAGCGCGTCCTGCACCCCGGACCACAACGGATAGCTTTTTTCGCTGAATCCGGCCGGCACCGCCACATTGTTGACGATGTGCATCATGCCGATGGTGATGATGAACGCCAGATAGAACCAGTTGGCGACATAGATATGCGGTTCGGCGCGCTTGACGATGGTGCCGGCGAACACGACGAAATAGGCCACCCAGACCACCAGCAGCAGCAGGTCGACATACCATTCCGGCTCGGCATATTCCTTGGACTGGGTGATTCCGAATATATAGCCGCTAGCCGCCAGCACCAGGAACAGCTGATAGCCCCAGAACACGAACCAGGCGAGGTTGGGCGCGAACAGCCGGGCGCGGCAGGTGCGCTGCACCACCCAGAATGACGTGGCGATGAGGATGTTGCCGCAGAAGGCGAAAATCACCGCCGAAGTGTGCACCGGACGGATGCGGCCGAATGTCGTCCATTCGAGATTGAGATTGAGCGCCGGCCAGGCCAGTTGCGCCGCGGCGATGACACCGACCAGAAAGCCGACGACGCCCCAGATGATGGTGGCCATGACGCCATATTTGATGACTTCGTCATGATAACCGCCGTTCGACCGGTCGGGGATGATCCATTCGCCGCGCTCGCCCGGTTGCAATTTATGCAGCGTGGTGACGGCGGCCAGGATGCAGGCAATCAGAATGATGATGCCATGGACGGCGAAGCCACTGGTGGTTGATGTGGCAATCATGAAAAGTGCCAGCAGGCCAAAAAGCGCATAGCTGCCGGCGGCAAAAAAGGCTGTCATGAAAATCTGCCCTCATCGGTGAAGGATTGGTCCGGAAATCTGCCGGGGTGCACATGCGCCCCATGCCACAGGCGCAGCTAACTAAACTTTGATCTGAATCAAATGACAAGTCTCTTGTGCTGCACTGCGGCGATTATATCCATCCGCGGCAGAGGTTTTCGCCGCGCGCAATTTTGCCTATGAGCGCAGGGATTCATCCCCAAGCCACCGGAGTCTTCTGTCATGTCCGTTCTGCTTGCCGCTGTTGTAGCGACTGCAGCATCCGCGCCCGCCACCCCTGCCACCCCTGCCGCCGCCCTCAGCGTCGAAGTGCGCCGCATGGTGGAAGCCGCCGCCAACAGTGGCGATCAGGCCAAGATCAATGCCGTCGTTTCAGTTGCAAAACAGACCAATCCGCAGGCCGCGGCGGAAATCGACACCATCGTCGCGCGCATTGCCGCTGCGCAGGAAAATGCGCGTCAGGCGCGACTGCATGAAGCCAGCTATTTCGACAACTGGAAAGGCTCGGGGCAGTTGGGGGGTGCGATTTCAACCGGCAACAGTCGGGCCCGCAGCCTGACCGCGGGTCTGTCGCTGGAAAAGACTGGTATCCGCTGGCGGCACCGGGTCAATGCTCTCCTTGATCTGGTGAATGGCGATGATGACACCGATCAGGAGCGGATTCTGGCCGGTTATCAGCTCGATTATCAGTTTTCGGACCGGTTCTACAGCTGGGCGCGGCTGGAATATGAGCGCAACCAGCGCGCTGGAATAAACCGCCGTTTCGCAGAATCAGCCGGCTTTGGCTGGCAGGTGATCGTGCCCGGTCCGGTGCGCTGGGACCTGGAATTAGGGCCGGCAGTCCGGCAAACGCGTTATGAGAGCTATGCCGAAAACCGCATTGCCGCGCGCGGCGCCTCGCGCTTTTCCTGGAACCTGTCGAAGGCGATGACCTTCACCAATGATTCCGCGCTGTTCTGGGAGCGCGCGGCCAGCATCAGCAACACCGCTGCGCTCAGTTCCAAGGTGTTCGGGGCGGTGTCGGCGCGGCTGTCCTACAGCATCGTCTGGGAAGAGCAGCCGCCGATTGGTCTTGAAAATCTGGACACCACATCGCGGATTACGCTGGTCTATGATTTCTGATGGCGCGTGACCGGGGGCGGACCGGCAGCGGAATGCGCAAAGGGCGGCGCTGACGCCGCCCTTTGTCCATGGTCTGATCGGAATGGATCTCAGCGGGCGATTGCCAAAGCCACTTCGCTGACCCAGCCCTTGGTGCCGAGCTCGTCCTCGACCTCCCAGAAGCCGCCTTCCTTGTTGCCGGTCGGATACAGCATGGCGCCGGCATCGATGGTTTTGAGCGCCTTGGCATTGGCGCTCGGGCTGGAGAACATCCGGCCTTCGCGCTTCAGCACGACGGCGCGTTCCGCCTGCTGGCCGCCAATGGCGTCCTGCAGGCCGCCCAGTTCATGCACCAGCTGGGTATAGGCATCGAGATAAGCCAGCGCCACGACCTGACCGATTTCGGTATTGTCATAGCCGCTGGCGCCACCGGCCCCGAGGAAGCCGCCGGTGAACAGGCCGCCGCCACCGCCCCAGCCCA
>CAZIAA010000102.1:0-5942 GCA_964537365.1 uncultured Sandaracinobacter sp. | reverse complement strand
GAACGCTCGGTGCCGGCGCAGCTGACGGCGGCGCAAAAAACACGTTACCAGCGGGTTTTCACAGCAATCGAATCCGGCCGGATCACGGCGGCGTCGGCTGAGCTGGCAGCGATGCCGCGCGGGGTCCTGCATGCCACGGCCGAAGGCCAGATTCTGCTGGCGCAAGGGGCGTCGGCCGGTCTGGCACGACTGGTGAACTGGCTGGAAGCCAATCCGGCCGCGCCGCAGGCCACGGCAATTGCAACACTCGCGCGGCGCGCCGGTGCGACCTCGCTGCCGGCGCTGGCGGCAAAACGGGCGCTGTTTCCAGTCAGCCTGACGCCGCCGCTCGGGCCGCGCAGCGTCAATACCCAATCGCAATCCGATCGCGGCTTTGCCACCGAAGCGCGGCGCGCGGTGTCGGAAGACCGGCCGCAACAGGTTGAAGCCATGCTGAAGGACAGCTGGCCGGAACTGTCGCCGGAAGTGCGCAGTGAATGGACCCAGCGCGCAGCCTGGAACGCCTATCTCGACCTTGACGATACACTGGCCGAGCGGCTGGCCCTGCAAGCCGCGCGCGGCACCAGCGAATGGGCCGCCATGGGCTATTGGGTCGCCGGGCTGGCCGCCTTCCGGCAGAATGATTGTGCCGCTGCTGCCCGCCATTTCGACGCTGTCGACGGAATCTATACCGCTGCCCGCGATTTGCGCGCGGCCGCGGCCTATTGGGCGGCGCGCAGCCATGTGCGTTGCGGCCGCCCGGAACAGTCCACGTCGCGGCTGCAGGCTGCGGTGGCGCGCGACCGTGATGGCTTTTACGGCCTGCTCGCGGCCGAGGCGCTGGGCTTGCAACCGGATATCGACTGGCGCGAACCCGATTTCATTCAGGCCGACTGGACGACGCTGAAGGATTTTCCGGGCGCCCGGCGGGCAGCCGCATTGGTGGAGATCGGCCAGTCGGGGCTGGCCGACCGGGAATTGCGCCAGCTGGCCGTGGTGACGTCCAACGAAACCTATGAACCGGTTTTGCGGCTGGCAGCGCGACTTGGATTGCCGGCGACGCAATATTGGGTGGCGCAGAATCCGCCGCCCGGCACCATGCCGCCAATGGCCGCGCGTTTCCCCACGCCCGACTGGCAGCCGGTGCGCGGCTGGCGCGTGCAAAAGACGCTGGTCTTTGCCCATGCCCTGCAGGAATCGAAATTCATCACCACCGCGCGTTCGGGCGCGGGCGCGCGCGGCGCCATGCAGATCATGCCAGGCACAGCGCGCGATCTGGCGCGGGCGCTGAACATTCCCGCCAGCGACGAACAACTGACGGACCCGGCGTTCAGTGTGGAATTCGGCCAGTCCTATCTGGAAATGCTGCGCGACAGCCCGCACACCAGAGGTCTGCTGCCGAAAGTGATCGCCGCCTATAATGCCGGCCCCGGCTCGGTGCAGAAATGGAATGCCGGAGCGTTGCGCGACAATGGCGATGTGCTGCTGTTTCTGGAATCCATCCCGTTTCGCGAAACCCGCCATTATGCCGAAGTGGTGCTGCGCAATTACTGGCTCTATCAAATGAAGGCTGCTGCCGAGGAACCCTCGGAAACGGCCGCCCGTATGCAGAGCATCCGTGAAGTGGCGGCCAATCTCTGGCCGAAATTTCCAGCCAATGTCGCCAGCCGCTGAGGGGCGGGCAGGCGCATTCCAGCTTCCGGCCAGCAGGGCTGATGCCGCCCTGATGCCCTGCGATCATTCGAGCTTGGCCTTCGCTGCAACAAGGTGCAATATCCCGACACCGGCAGGCAGGGAGCAAATGCTCTGGAATATGTCACGCATAATCTGATCGTCATTCTGGCCGCGGCGCTGGCCGGGTTTCTGGTCAGTCTTTTGTATATGGCGCTCCTGGGCTCGGGCCGGAAAAACGGAATCGGATTTCTGGCATTTGCTGCATTTGCGCAATTCTGGCTGGCGGCGGTGCTGGGCGGGGTGCTGCTGCTGGTGGCCGAAAGCGACCGCAGCTGGACCGCGACGCTGGCCATGCTGCTGGCGATCTGGGTCGGGCTGGTGGCGCCGCCATTGCTGGTTACCCTGCATTTTCGCGGTGTCGCCAGAGTGCGGGCCGCAGCCGACAGCCTGCACTGGCTCGGGGTGCTGCTGGTGCAGGGCTGCATCCTGCAATGGCTGGGGCTGCGGCCGCCGTTCTAGGCGAATTTTTGACGGTCGGCGCAGCCAGCCAGCTTGTCTATATGTTCTCTTTATGTTCTTATCTTCTGCATCATGCGGAACGCCAATGGTCGCGGTGCGACCACTCGAATCCACAGCAATCGCTTTCGTCTGCCGGAACGCCAGGCGGATGGCGACTGGCTGGACTGGGCTGAATGGGAAGATGAATTGCCGCCGTTGCGCACGACGGTGCAGACGGAGTTTCCGAAAACCGCGCTGACTCGCAATGACAGCCCGGATATTCCCTTTGATCGCAGCTTCAACGCCTATCGCGGCTGTGAGCATGGCTGCATCTATTGCTTTGCCCGCCCAACCCATGCCTGGCATGATCTGTCGCCGGGGCTGGATTTCGAAACCCGGCTGTTCGCCAAGCCGACCGGCCCGGCGCTGTTGCGGCAGGAATTTGCCCGCACCGGCTATCACCCGCAGGTGCTGGCCATGGGCACCAACACCGACCCCTATCAGCCGATCGAGCGCCAATATTGCATCACCCGGCAGGTACTGGATCTGTGCCTGGAATGCCGCCATCCGGTGTCCATCACCACCAAATCGGATCGCGTGCTGCGCGATCTCGATTTGCTGCAGGCGCTGGCGGCGCAGCAATTGGTGGTGGTGATGCTGTCGGTGACGACGCTCGATCGTCATCTGGCGCGGGTGATGGAGCCGCGCGCTGCAACGCCGACACGGCGTTTGCACGCCGTGCGGCAACTGGCGGCGGCGGGGGTGCCGGCGCTGGTGTCGGTGGCGCCGGTCATACCAGCGCTGACCGATCATGAACTGGAAGCGATTGTGGCTGCGGCGGCGCAATCCGGCGCATCGGCCGTGTTCGCAGCGCCAGTCCGTCTGCCTTATGAAGTGGCGCAATTGTTTGAAGCCTGGCTGCGCACGCATTTCCCCGATCGCGCCGACCATGTGTTGTCGGCGATCCGCGCCATGCGCGGCGGCCGGCTCAACCAGTCCGGCTGGTTCCAGCGCCGGGCCATGGGCGGGGAATGGGGCAGGGTCATGACCCAGCGTCTGCAACTGGCCCGCAAGCGCCACGGCATTGCCGGGCATGCTCCGGCATTGCGCACCGATCTGTTCCGCAAGCCGCCCGGCGCTAATGCCCAGGGAGAACTTTTCTGACACCCTGATTGCATAAGCCCAGCCGGAAAACCGCTCGTCGTTGGAAAATCTCGCTTCGTCGTGGAAGAGGGGATTTGCCATATCTGTTCTGATTGACCCGGAATCTGCAATGATTCACAGGATATATCAACGCGTTATATCCTGTGGTGAAGGCGTTGTGCGCGAATTGCCATGGTCGGGGCAGGGCAAAAGCACATGGCTGCAGGAAAGATGCGGCCGTAAAGGGGCATCAGGGTGCGGGGTGCATCAGTGCGAGGCGGGATGGCAATGAACGGGAATTCCTTTGGCGACGCTTGCTGAATCGGTCCTTCCGAGACGGGCGGCAACAGCGCCATGGCCGGGGCGGGCGATGCTGTCGCGCTCGGGGGAATTTCTGTCGCGCGCGGCCGCTGGCATTGCCGATGCAGAAATTCTCGTTGATCTGGGCGACAGCATTGGCAGCGGGCGCTGGTGGCGTGGCGCTGCCACGGTCGTGTTGCTGGCGGGGGCGGTCATTGCCATGGGCACGCGGCTGCCGCAGCTTGTCGGCCCGGTGCCGCTGATGTCCAGCGAAGCCGTGCTGGAGGAAGCGCGGCCGGATTCCATTCAACCGCTTGCAACCGGCAGCGCCATGGGCCGCCCGGTGGCGCCGACCGCCATGGTGGAACGGCTGTCGGAAATTCCCGAACGGCCGCGAATCGAACTCGATGCCAAAGTTGGCGCGGGCGGCCTCGACAACGCGCTGCGCCGCGCGGGTGTTGGTCGGGAGGATATCGCTGCAGTGCGTTCGCTGTTGTCGCCGATGCTGCGGCCGCAGAATGTCGCGCGCGGCACGGATCTGCACCTGGTCATGGGCCGACGCAACAGCCGCGCCGATCCGCGGCCGCTGGAATCGCTGGCGTTTCGGGCGGCGTTTGAATTCCGGGTGGAGTTCAGCCGCAATGCCAGCGGCGAACTGGCGGTGCGCCGCATTCCGATTCGTATCGACCATACGCCACTGCGCATCAGCGGGCTGGTCGGAACATCGATCGATCGCGCCATGCGCGCCGCCGGCCTGCCAGCATCGGTGGTTGCCGAATATCGCACCCAGATGGCGCGGGTGGTGGATCTGCGCCGCGACGTTGGCCGCCGTGACCGGTTTGAAGTGATCATTGCCAATGCCCGGGCGGAAACGGGGGAATCGCGCATGGGGCATCTGCTCTATGCCGGGCTGAAGGGTGGCCGTGCCCATGATGTGGCGCTGATGCGCTGGGGCAATAGGGGCGAATTTTTCCAGCACAACGGCGAAAGCGTCGACAAGGGCTTGCTGATGCTGCCGATCAGCGGTGCCCGGCAGTCTTCGTCATTCGGCTCTCGTCGGCACCCCATTCTGGCGCGTGTGCGCATGCACAGCGGCATTGATCTGGCAGCACCCACCGGCACGCCCATCCATGCCGCGGCGGCCGGCCGGGTCACTTTTGCCGGCTGGAACAGTGGCTATGGCAATCTGGTCATCATCGACCATGGCAATGGCCTGAGCACGCGCTATGGCCATATGAGCCGCATGGGCGTGAAGAACGGCCAGCGGGTGACGCAGGGGCAGACCATTGGCGCCGTCGGCATGACTGGCCTCGCCACCGGGCCGCATCTGCATTACGAAGTGCGCAAGAACAATGTGGCGACCAACCCGAGCGAGCGCGTCTATACCGGCGGACGCAGGCTGGATGGCACGGAATTGCGGCGCTTCAAAAATGAAATCGCCCAGTTGCAGGCTCTCCCCGAAGCCGGTTGAGCCGGGGCGGGCGCAGATCAGGGCAAGTCAGGGCAGGGCTGTTGCCGCCGGTTGGCGGGTCCAGCGCGCGAAGATCGCGGTCGGCAGCAGGATTCCGCGCGCTTCTTCGCGCAGGGTCATTTCGCCGCTGACGACATGGCCGGGCAGATGCGCTGCATGTTGCCGCAGCAATTCGCCCAGCGCCAGCGGCGACAGCCGCACGGCATAAGTGGTGAGGATGAGGAACTGGCTGCGTTCGTCCAGCAGGCGGGTGCAATCCGCCAGCAAGGCTGCCAGATCGGTCGCCAGATTCCACACTTCGCCATCCGGGCCACGGCCGAATTTCGGCGGGTCGAGCAGAATGGCATCATAGCGATGGCCGCGACGGATTTCGCGCGCGACGAATTTGCGCGCATCGTCGGTGATCCAGCGGATCGGATGTTCATTCAGGCCGGAGAGTTCGGCATTGGCGCGCGCCTGCTGAATGGCTTTGCGGGAAGCATCGACATGCACGACCTTGGCGCCGGCCGCTGCGGCCACCAGCGATGCCGCGCCGGTATAGCCGAACAGATTGAGCAGCTGGCTGCCGGGCGGCAGCGCACTGAGCCGCGCCCAATGCGGCGCCATGTCCGGGAAAAAGCCCAGATGACGAAAGGGCGTGCATTGCGCATGCAGCCGGATTCCGGCCTGGGTGATCGGCCAGGATTGCGGCAGAGTGGCATCCAGTCGCCATTTGCCGCCGCCATCGCTTTGTGCCCCTGGGCAGAATTCGCCTTCCGCCTGCCAGTCGTGGCGACTGGGCGCCCACATCGCCTGCGGTTCCGGGCGGATGAAGTGAAATCGGCCACAGCGTTCGAGCTTGCGGCCGTCGCCACTGTCGACCAGGGCGAAATCCGCA
>CAZIAA010000101.1:0-5964 GCA_964537365.1 uncultured Sandaracinobacter sp. | reverse complement strand
TCACCCGCGCCACCCAGCGGTCGATGGCGCCCTTGCCGGAGCCCATCCGCACTTCCGCAGGTTTCGAAGTCACCGGCACATCCGGGAAAATGCGAATCCACAAGCGCCCCTGACGTTTCATGTGGCGAGTGATCGCGCGTCGCGCGCTTTCGATCTGGCGCGCGGTAATACGTTCCGGCTCCAGCGCCTTCAGACCGAAGGCGCCGAAATTCAGCGCATTGCCGCGCTCTGCATTGCCGTGCACACGGCCCTTGAACGCCTTTCGGAACTTTGTCCGCTTGGGTTGTAACATTCTCTTTCGCCTTCAGACAGGGAGTGACCCTCGATAAGGCGACACACAGAAAATCCGTGTATCGCTTAACGGGCCGGTCGCACTCCCGAAGTTTGAGATTCCAGCATCAGACGGTCCTGGGCCATCGGATCATGGGCGAGAATTTCGCCCTTGTAGATCCAGACCTTCACGCCGCAGATTCCATAAGCCGTATAGCCTTCCGCTTCGGCAAAGTCCACATTCGCGCGCAGCGTATGCAGCGGCACCTTGCCTTCGCGATAGGTTTCCGAACGGGCGATTTCGACACCGCCCAGACGACCGCCACAAGTCACCTTGATTCCTTCCGCGCCCAAGCGACGCGCCGATTGCACGGCGCGCTTCATGGCGCGGCGGAACGACACCCGCCGTTCCAGCTGGTCGGCGATATTGCGCGCCACCAGCTTGGCATCGACTTCCGGCTTGCGGATTTCGACGATGTTGATCGACACATCGCTCGCCGTCATCCGGCTGACTTCCTTGCGCAGACGCTCGATGTCGGCGCCCTTCTTGCCAATGATCACGCCGGGACGCGCGGCATAGATGGATACCCGGCACAGCTTGGCCGGACGCTCGATCACCACCTTCGATATGGCAGCCTGCGGGTGCCGCTTCAGAATATGCTCGCGGATCTTCAGATCCTCCAGCAGCAGGCGGCTGTACTCATTGCCGGTGGCATACCAGCGGCTGTTCCAGGTGCGGTTGATCTGCAGACGCAGGCCGATCGGTGAAGACTTCTGACCCATGTTATGCGCCCTGCTCTTCTGTTACATCGCGTTCCTGAACCACGATCCGCAACCGGGAGAACGGCTTGACGATGCGCGAGGAACGCCCGCGCGCCCGCGCCCGGAAGCGCTTCATGGTAATCGACTTGCCGACCGACGCTTCCTTGATCCACAGCCGGTCGATATCGAGATTGTGGTTGTTTTCCGCATTGGCGATGGCCGACTGCAGGCATTTCTTCACATCGACCGCCATCGCCTTGGCGGAAAATGTCAGCACATTGACTGCATCCTCGGCCTTGCGACCACGGATCAGCCCAGCCACCAGATTGAGCTTATAGGGGCTGCCGCGGACGCTTGTCGCCACGGCCAGCGCTTCGCGCTCGCCCACTTTTCTTCCTGCCTCGGGTTTCGACATCGTCTCCAACCTATCTCTTTGATTTTCTGTCGGCGGCATGGCCAGGGAAAGAACGCGTCGGCGCGAATTCCCCAAGCTTCATGCCCACCATTTCCTCGGACACCGAAACCGGCACGAATTTCCGGCCATTATAGACATTGAAGGTATGGCCGACAAATTGCGGCAGAATCGTCGAGCGGCGCGACCAGGTGCGGATCGGTCCCCGCGCGCCAGCTTCCACCTTCTTCAACAGGTGCAGATCGAAAAACGGTCCCTTCCAGACGGAGCGTGCCATCGTGTTTACCTCTTCTTCCTGGCGTGCCGTGACCGAATGATCAGCTTGTCGGAACGCTTGTTCGTCCGGGTCTTGGCGCCCTTGGTCGGCTTGCCCCAGGGCGTGACCGGGTGACGGCCGCCTGAAGTCTTGCCTTCGCCGCCGCCATGCGGGTGATCGACCGGGTTCATGGCCGCGCCACGTGTGATCGGTCGCGTTCCCAGCCAGCGCCGGCGACCGGCCTTGGCGAGATCCTGATTGCTGTTGTCCGAATTGGACACAGCGCCCACGCTGGCCATGCATTGCGCCCGGATATAACGCTGCTCGCCGGAATTCAGCCGGACAATGACCATGCCACGGTCGCGCCCGACCACCTGGACGAAAGTGCCGGCCGCGCGCGCCAGCTGGCCACCATGGCCGGGCTTCAGTTCGACATTATGCACGATCGTGCCGATCGGCACCTGGCCGATTTCCATGGCGTTGCCGGGCTTCACATCGACGCGGCGGCCGGCAATCACGCTGTCACCCGGGGCCAGACGCTGCGGCGCCAGAATATAGGCCTGCTGACCATCCGGATAGGAAATCAGGGCGATGAAGGCGGTGCGGTTGGGGTCATATTCCAGCCGCTCGACCTTGGCCGGCACATCCCACAAACGACGCTTGAAGTCGACGATGCGGTAACGCCGCTTGTGGCCGCCGCCAATGCCGCGAACCGTTGCATGGCCCTTGTTGTTGCGCCCGCCCGACCTGGACTTGCCTTCGGTCAGCGACTTGACCGGCTTGCCCTTCCAGAGGCTCGAACGATCGACCAGAATGAGCCCGCGGCGGGCCGGACTGGTCGGCTTGTAATGTTTCAGTGTCATGGTTCAGATACCCGCCGTCAAATCCCGGTCGTCACGTCGATCGACTGGCCATCCGCCAGCGTCACCACGGCCTTTTTGATGTCCTTGCGCCGATAGGGCTGGCCGCGCCAGCGCTTGCTCTTGCCTTTGACGACAGAGGTGTTCACGGCCACCACCTTGACGCTGAACAGGCTCTCGACAGCAGCCTTGATCTGCGGCTTCGTGGCCGTTTTCGCGACTTCGAAAACCACTTGCCCATGTTCACCGACGAGGGTCGATTTTTCCGTGATGATCGGCCGGCGCACCACATCGAAGTGGCGAAGACCAGCTTCGGTTTCCGCATTAGCCATTGAACCGCGCCTCCAGCTCGCCGATCGCAGCGCGTGTCAGCACCAGATGATCGTGGTTGAGAATATCGTAAACATTGGCGCCCACGGCCGGCAACACATCCACCTTGTAGAGGTTGCGGCTGGCAAGCGCGAAATTGGAATCGACGCCGGCGCCGTCCACGAACAGGCCATTGGCGACGCCCAGCTGCGCCAGATGCCCCTTCAGCACGGCAGTCTTGGCCGTGTCCAGCGCGAGATCGTCGACGACCAGCAGCTTGCCAGCGGCAATCTTGCTCGACAGCGCCATCTTCAGACCGAGCGCACGCACCTTCTTGTTCAGCGATGGATTGAAATCGCGCGCCCGCGGGCCATGCGCCTTGCCGCCACCCGTGAATTGCGGCGCCGCGCGATTGCCGTGACGCGCACCACCACTGCCCTTCTGGCGACCGAATTTCTTGCCGGTGCGATTCACCTCCGAGCGTTCCCGTGCGGCGCGAGCACGGCCACGACGCTTTTCCAGCTGCCAGGCAATGACGCGGTGCAGAATGTCGGCACGATGCTCGACACCGAAGATGTTCGGATCCAGCTCAATTTCCCCGGCGGTGCCACCAGCCAGAATTTTCACTTCCTGCTTCATCATGCCTGATCTCCAGCCGCCTCGGCCGCCGCATCCGGGGCCGCGGATTCCGCAACATTTCCAGCTTCAGGCGCTTGCTTGGCTGCCTTCACGGCCGCCGGATAAGGCGCCGCTTCCGGCCGCGCAACCTTGACTGCGTCGCGCACGACGATCCAGCCACCCTTGGCGCCCGGCACCGACCCCTTGACGAAGATCAAGCCGCGCTCGACGTCACAGCCGACGACCTGCAGATTTTGCTGGGTGCGGTTGCGCGCCCCCATATGCCCGGCCATCTTCTTGTTCTTGAACACCCGGCCCGGATCCTGACGCTGACCCGTGGAGCCATGCGCGCGGTGCGAAATCGACACGCCATGGCTGGCATGCATGCCGCCAAAGCCCCAGCGCTTCATGGCGCCGGCAAAGCCCTTGCCCTGGGTGATGCCGGTCACGTCAACCAGCTGTCCGGCAACGAAATGATCGGCACCGATCTGCGCACCGACATCCAGCAGCGCATCTTCGGTCACGGAGAATTCGGCCAGAATAGCCGTTGGCGCGACTTCGCCCTTGGCGAAATGCCCGCGCTCGGGCTTGGAGATCCGCTTGGCGCGCTTCTGGCCAGCCCCCAGCTGAACTGCGGTGTAACCATCGCGTTCGGCAGTCTTTTGCGCAACGACGCGATTGTCCTCCAGCGCCAGCACCGTCACCGGCACATGAACGCCGCCGTCCTGAAACAGGCGGGTCATCCCCATCTTCTTGGCAATTACGCCAGTTCGCATGTCACTTCCTTCATCAGAGGCCGACGCTGCGCAAACATGCAGATCGCCGGCGTGACCAGAGCCCGATGCGCGCGGAAAAAGCATCCAGGCTATTCACAACAGACAGGAGTGATTCACCCCTGCAACTTGATTTCCACATCCACACCCGCCGCCAGATCGAGCTTCATCAGCGCATCGACCGTTTGCGGAGTTGGCTTGATGATATCGAGCAGCCGCTTGTAGGTCCGCACTTCAAACTGCTCCCGCGATTTCTTGTCGATATGCGGCGAGCGGTTGACAGTGAATTTTTCGATCCGCGTCGGCAATGGAATTGGCCCCCGCACATCCGCACCCGTCCGCTTGGCAGTGTCGGCAATCTCGCCGGTTGCTGAATCCAGCACGCGGTGATCAAACGCTTTCAGGCGGATACGGATATTCTGCGTTTCCATTGCTTCAAACTCTCATACAGGCCAGCAAAGCAGTCCCTTCATGCGGGCTTGCGCTCTGCCGGTTGCACCGGGGATCGACCATTCAAACAGCTGGTAAATGGCAAGCCGCGATAACGAAAATCCAGCCGCCATTCCCACAGAAGACGGCCCGCTGTTACCGCGACCGAATCACGGTAACAGCGAGAGGCCGTCCTATATTACTTCGAGATTGACGACACAACCCCGGCACCGACCGTGCGGCCACCTTCGCGAATGGCGAAGCGCAGCCCCTGGCTCATGGCGATCGGCGCGATCAGCTTGACAGCCAGGCTGACATTGTCGCCCGGCATCACCATTTCCACATCCGCCGGCAATTCAACCGTGCCGGTCACGTCCGTCGTGCGGAAATAGAATTGCGGGCGATAATTGGCGAAGAACGGCGTGTGACGACCGCCTTCATCCTTGGACAGCACATAGACTTCCGCCTGGAAATCGGTGTGTGGCGTGATCGAACCGGGCTTGGCCAGAACCTGACCGCGCTCGACATCTTCACGCTTGGTGCCACGCAGCAGCGCACCGATATTGTCGCCAGCCTGGCCCTGATCGAGCAGCTTGCGGAACATTTCCACGCCGGTGACGACAGTCTTGGTGGTGTCGCGGATGCCGATGATTTCGACTTCCTCGCCAACCTTGACGATTCCGGTTTCGACCCGGCCGGTCACCACCGTGCCACGGCCGGAAATCGAGAACACGTCTTCGATCGGCATCAGGAACGGCTTGTCGAGCGGGCGTTCCGGCTGCGGAATGTAATTGTCGATCGCTTCCATCAGTTCCAGAATGCGGTCCTTGCCGATTTCCGGATCACGGTCTTCGAGCGCGGCCAGCGCCGAGCCCTTGATGATCGGAATATCATCGCCGGGGAACTCATAATTCGACAGCAGTTCGCGGATTTCGAGCTCGACCAGTTCCAGAAGCTCCGGATCATCGACCTGATCGACCTTGTTCACGAACACCACCAGCGCCGGCACACCGACCTGACGCGCGAGCAGGATATGCTCGCGGGTTTGCGGCATCGGGCCATCGGCGGCGTTCACCACCAGGATGGCGCCATCCATCTGCGCCGCGCCGGTGATCATGTTCTTCACATAGTCAGCGTGGCCGGGGCAGTCGACATGGGCATAGTGGCGGTTGGCGGTTTCGTATTCGACGTGCGACGTCGAAATGGTGATGCCGCGCTCGCGCTCTTCCGGTGCCTTGTCGATGTTGCTGTAATCGACGAAATCACCACCGCCGG
>CAZIAA010000100.1:0-5989 GCA_964537365.1 uncultured Sandaracinobacter sp. | reverse complement strand
GATGGTCATGGACGATCTGGCCGACCGACGGCATGATTGCGATCTGTTGCTGGACCCAAGCCTCGGCCGCACCCCAGCCGATTATGCCGACTTGTTGCCGCCCGGCGCCGACATGCTGCTCGGCCCGCAATATGCCCTGCTGCGCCCGGAATTCGCGGCCTTGCGGGCCGAAAGCCTGGCCCGGCGCCGCAATCCGGAATTACGCCATCTGCTCATCACCATGGGTGGCGTGGACAAGGATAATGCGACAGGCCGCCTGCTCGATGCGCTCAACGCCTGCCCGCTGCCATCCGATCTGCAAATCACCGTGGTAATGGGGCCGCATGCGCCATGGCTTGCACAAGTGCAGGAAAAGGCCGCCGGAATGCACCGACCCTGCCAGGTGCTGGTGGGTGTACGCGATATGGCCCGGCTGATGACCGATTCCGACCTCGCCATAGGCGCTGCCGGCGGCACCAGTTGGGAGCGCTGCTGCATGGGATTACCGAGCTTCGTTCTTATACTGGCCGATAACCAGATCGTAATAGCACGGGAAATGGAACGGGCCGGCGCAGCCATCTCCCTCGGCCGGTTGGCAGAGCCAGGATGGCAGGAAAAATTAATGAAGGAAATTGCAGGCTTACAGACAGCGACCCCCCTGTCCAGGCTTTCCGCAACAGCGGCGCAAATTTGCGATGGCGAAGGTGCCAGCCGGGTTCGGGCAGAGATCAGAAAAAAGCAATTTACCATACGGAACGCGAATCGTGCTGATGCACGTCGGATCTGGGAATGGCGCCATGAGGGTGTTCCTCCGCAATATTATAAAAACGCTGCCATACCGACCTATTCCGAACATCAGCAATGGTTCGCAAAAGCACTCAAAAACACAGACAGGACGTTATTAATCATCTGCAAAGACGACGAGCCTGTCTCCCATGTGCGTATAGACCATCTGCCGGAATCCTCCGCTCTGGTCAGTATTTATGTGTCGCCAGCGCGGCGCGGGCAAGGCATCGCCACGCCCAGCCTGTTGCTGGCTCTCGATCGGGCAGCGCGCGATGGTGTTCACCGATTTCTGGCGCAGGTGCACGAAAATAATCAGCCATCCGCAGCATTATTTGAAAAAGCCGGCTTCATGCAGACCGGGCGGGATGGCAAGTTTCTGAACTATCAGCTCGAAATTACGACATCAGGAACAAGCGGGACAAGCTGATGCAGACTTACGTGCTTGCAACAGGCAAGGAGTGGCATTTACGAGAGTTCGAAGCACGAAGGGACCGGTTACCAGGTCAGTGGGCAGTGGTGATATCGCCGCAAGATCTTGCTGCGATAGTGAACGCCCTGAAACCGCGGTTTATCTTCTTCCCGCATTGGTCGCATATCGTGCCAATGGAAATCCTGCAGGCCAGCGAATGTGTGTGCTTCCACATGACGGATGTCCCCTATGGGCGGGGTGGAAGTCCACTACAGAATCTGATCGAACGCGGCCATGCGGAAACCAGGCTCACAGCATTGCGCATGGAACAGGGGCTGGATACGGGCCCCGTTTACATGAAACGACCGCTTTCGCTGACAGGCTCCGCTCGGGAAATATTCCAGCGAACCGCCAGACAGGTTCTTGATATGATGGAATTGATCGTTCGCGAAGAGCCGACGCCAGTGCCACAGCAAGGCCCAGCAACCGAGTTCAAACGCCGGAAACCGGAACAGAGCCTTGTTCCGCCGAATTCCGATCTGACAGCCCTGTATGACCATATCCGCATGCTGGACGCCGACGATTATCCGCATGCCTTTGTTGACCATGGGCATTGGCGCATTCATTTTACCAATGCAAACCCCGAGGGAGAAACATTGAAAGCGCGCGCGCATTTTGTCAGAAAGAAGGACCAGTGACGCAAACGATCCTGATTGTTGCCGCCCACCCCGATGATGAAGTGCTTGGGTGCGGGGGAACCATGGCGCGCCACGCAGCAGCGGGGGATAAGGTGCATGTGCTGTTTCTGGCCGATGGCGTTGGAGCGCGCGGCAGCACTATCGACCAATCTGCAGCGCTTGATGCCAGGCGGGCGGCGGCTGAGCGCGCCATTGCCATTCTGGGCGCAAAACAACCAACTTTTCTCGATTTCCCCGACAATCAGTTGGACACGGTTCCACTGATCGAGATAATCCAGGCCATTGAGGCCACCGCCACAGATCTCCTTCCGCAAGTCGTATATACGCACCATCCGGCTGATCTGAATATTGACCACCGCATCTGCCAACAGGCGGTGGTGACGGCCTTCCGGCCATTTCCGGGCCAGAGCGTGCGCGCAATTCATGGTTTCGAGGTATGTTCATCGACCGAATGGGCCTTCCCCACTACAGGCGCCGCCTTCGTTCCAACGCGATATGTGGACATTTCCGCCTTTCTTGAAACGAAACTGGCCGCGCTCGATGCTTATGCTGCGGAGATGCGGGAATTTCCCCATATCCGCTCCATAAAAGCAGTCAGGGCTCTTGCAACATGGCGCGGCGCATGCATCGGCTGCGAAGCTGCGGAGGCCTTCGCCACCGTTCGGGAAATTATTTAGAAAAGCGTGAGGCAAATATGCCATATGAATTGTCGATCAGCGGACGCCGTATCGGTACCGATCAGCCTCCCTATATAATTGCCGAGCTCTCCGCCAATCATAACGGCAAATTCGAAGTCGCCTTGCGGATCATCGAGGCGGCACGAAAAGCCGGCGCCGACGCAGTAAAGCTCCAGACATACAAGCCGGATACGATGACGCTCGACAGCGACGGCGAGGATTTCCAGATCAGAGGCGGCCTGTGGGACGGGCGCCGGCTGTACGAACTTTACGAGGAAGCGCACACCCCATGGGAATGGCACAAACCACTGTTCGACCATGCGCGCAAACTGGGCATCACCATCTTCAGTTCCCCCTTCGACGCCACCGCTGTTGATCTGCTGGAGGATCTGGGTGCCCCCGCCTATAAAATCGCATCTTTCGAAGCCGTCGACCTGCCCTTTATCCGCACTGTGGCGCAAACCGGCAAGCCGATGATCATTTCCACCGGCATGGCCGATGCCGACGAAATCGCCGAAGCCATCACGGCGGCACGCGACGGCGGCTGCAAGGAACTGGCGATCCTGCACTGTGTCAGCGGCTATCCGGCGCCGGCCGAAGATTATAATCTGCGCACCATCCCCGACATGGCCGCCCGCTTTGGTGTGGTGACGGGCCTGTCTGACCATACCCTTGGCAATGCAACGGCTATTGCCAGCGTCGCGCTCGGCGCCAGCATCATCGAAAAGCATTTCACTCTCGATCGCAGCGGCGGCGGCCCGGATGACAGCTTCTCGCTGGAGCCCGATGAACTACAATCGCTCTGTGCTGACGCCAAAACTGCCTGGGCGGCCTTGGGACAGGTCGATTACGGCCGCAAATCCAGCGAACAGGGCAATATCCAGTTCCGCCGCTCACTCTATTTCGTCAAGGACATGCAGGCCGGCGAGGTGATTACCGCCGACTGCATCCGCAGCGTGCGGCCAGGATATGGCCTGCCGCCCAAATATCTGGATGAAGTCATCGGCCGAACCACCGCCATTGACGTGCGCGCTGCAAGCCCGGTTCGCGAATCGTCGATCCGAGGTTGGCAGAAACGGTGAACATTCTTCTGCTGTCCAACAGCGCTCCTAATTATTTCCACTTTTTCAATGCGCTGGCGCAACTCTTCGCAGAGGATGGCGCCACCATCCATATCGCCGTCGACAGCCATTTTTCCGCCCGCGAAAATGGCCTCGACAAGCTCGGCTTCGCCACCGTGCATGAATTCGAAGCTTTTTTTCAACAGCACCGGACTGACCATGCCATCCTGCAACGCTATGCCGACTGCAATCTCAATGGCGCCTTATTGTCGGATTTCGAACGCGCGCAGGTCTATGGCATCTGGGGGCGCGGCGCGGATCTCGCATTCTTCGACCGGCTGAAAAGCGCGCTGCTGTGCTTTTTCGAAAGGATTTTTGCGCAACACCAGATCGACACCGTGCTGTACGAAAATGTGTCCAATGCCTTCGCGCATTTCGCCCTGTTCGTGGCGCAGAAACATGGCGCTCAATATCTGGGGCTTGGGGCTTCCCGGCTGCCGGGGCGGTTTTCCGTGTCCGCCGATCCGCTGAACGATGGCGAACTTGCCCGGACATTTGCCGATATTCGTGCCGGACAGCGCAGCGTCCCGGCGGATGTGCGCCAATGGGCTGCCAGCTATATCGACGGCATCGAGCAGATCGTTCCCGACTATATGAAAATCAACGGTCTCGACAATCTCGGCATCTGGAAACGCTATGTCCGCCGTGACCGGCTGCGGAAAGTCCGTTCCCTGCTGCGCCATGCCTTCGATGGCCGCACCGGCGCCTTTCAGATCGGTAATCCGTTGCTGACGCATGCGCGTCTGTTTGCCCGCAATGCCCGGCGACGGCTGCGCGCGCGGCATGTGCGGAAATTCTACCAGCCCGCCCAAACAGGCGAACGCTTCCTGCTCTATCCGCTGCATTTCCATCCCGAAGCGTCAACCTCGATATTGGCGGGCGCTTATCTCGATGAATATGAAGTCATTCGCAACATCGCCTTCAGCCTGCCGGAGGGGCTGCGGCTCTATGTGAAGGACCATCTCAGCGCCTGGGCCTATCCCGACATGGCTTTCTATCGCCGGCTGACTGCATTGCCCAATGTCCGGCTGCTGCCGCCAGAGGCCCCGACCAAGCAATTGATCAAGCAATCCGAAGCCGTCATCACCCTGACCAGCACGGTCGGCTATGAAGCGCTGCTGCTCAACCGGCCGGTGTTCCTGTTCGGGCGGGTGTTCTATGAATTCC
This sequence comes from uncultured Sandaracinobacter sp., assembly GCA_964537365.1. Classification (GTDB taxonomy): domain Bacteria; phylum Pseudomonadota; class Alphaproteobacteria; order Sphingomonadales; family Sphingomonadaceae; genus Sandaracinobacteroides. The sequence goes on along the minus strand of CAZIAA010000100.1, from coordinate 1,152 downwards.
ACCAGGGGGTGCAGCGCATCACCGATATCGGTGATTTATGGAACATATTGCGCGCCGGCCTTGCCGCACCGCCGCAGTGGAGCGCGGATTACAATATCGATTTTGTCTGCGCTTATTACCTCACCACCCTCCCCGGCAGCCTCAATCTCCTGCAAACGGGCCCGGCCGCCCGGCAGACGGCAGCGCATGTCTATGATGCACTTCTGAAATCGGGCAGAATCGCACCTGCACACGCATCCGCCGCAGCCTCTGCCTGCCGCATCGGACTGCCCGACTGATGCCGCAGCAGCTGTCCCCGGCCGAATTCTCCGCATGGTGTTCAAAAAGCATGGTGATTTCGCGGCAACAGCTGCTCTGCTATGCCAATACCGCTATATTGGCGATGCTGTTTTGCGGTTATGTGCTGACCACGGGTCTGGAACTGGTGCCTTCGGGTGCATTCAAGGCCGGGATTCGCGGACTCGTGCTTCTGGCCAGCCTTGGCGTGATATCGGCCGGCCGGCGGATACCGGTTGGAATTTTTCTGCTGCTTTATGCCATGCTGGCCTTCCTTATCGTCAACCAGAATCTGATTGCAGCCAATATTCTGTTCATCCTGATTCTGGTTGCAGGGTTTCGCGAGATCAACAACAGTCAGTTATCCTTGGCCTTTTTCACGGCCAGCTGTGCTGCCATCACGCTGCATATTTTCGCCGTTCTGGCTGGCCTGGCTACCATCGCCTCCACCTCCGTCGATGGCCGCATGCGCTCGGCACTCGGGTTTGCCAACGCCAATCAGTTCGCTCTAGTTTACCTCACTCTGGTCTGCTCGGCACTGCTCGTGCATCTGCAACATCGGTCCCGCTGGTCGCTTGCAGCTCTCATCGGGGCCATACTCCTGTCGTTGCGCATGATGCAGATTGCCGATTCGCGCACCAGCATGGCATCACTGACGCTGCTGGTTCTGCTGCTGCTATCCGTCCGCTTTCTGGTCAGAGGGCCAACTACCCGAAAACTGTTCGCCGGAGCAATGGCGACACTGCCTTTTCTGTGCGCCGGGATCACCTTTTTTCTCGCCGCCAATACCAGTCCGCTGCTCAACCTCCTTCTCAGCCTGCGTCCCATGTTCTTTCAGGCATTCCTGAGCGATGTGACCTTGCCGGATCTGATTTT
>CAZIAA010000099.1:0-6000 GCA_964537365.1 uncultured Sandaracinobacter sp. | reverse complement strand
GGGATGATTCCACTGCAATCACCCATGGCGATTACCGACTTGAAAATATGATTTTTCACCCGACCGAGCCGCGGATCGTCGCCGTACTCGACTGGGAGTTATCGACGATCGGCCACCCGATTGCGGACCTTGCCTATAACTGTCTTCTTTACCACAGCGATTCCGAAATCTTCGGCAATCTCAAGAATGTCGATTTCGCACAATCGGGCATTCCAACCGAGACGGAATATGTTGCCGCTTACTGTCGGCGAGCCGGCCTCAGCGAGCTTCCCCATTTCAATTTCTGCCTTGCTTTTTCCCAGTTCCGGCTGCTTGCAATCGGCCAGGGCGTTCTGAAGCGTGCCCGCGAAGGTATGTCGGATTCTTCTCGAGTTGGTGCCAACACCGACCCCACCGGCGATCTGGCCGAGCGCGCGCAATATGCGCTCGACTTGCTCCATCGCTGATCGCTGCCCGAAGGCAAAATCGGGTATATATGGGTGCCTCAGGCGATCGGCAGTTCAGAAGGTCAGCAACCCTCTTGCACCGCCGGCGGCAACCCCAGAAGCCCGGAGCCAGCTGTATTCTTCATTCAGGCATCCTGAATTCGCTTCGTCTGGGATCGGACATCATGGCGCCCGTCTTGCCGAGAACGCCGCTGGCAATGCCGTCGTAAAAAATCTCGCTTGAACCTTCCGCGACCATCTTCGTGCGCGCGTCGCGGAAATAGCGGTTGACTCCCGTCGAATTCATGATCCCGGCGCCACCCCATAGCTGCAGCAGCTTGTTGCAGCATTCGAATACGGTATCGCAGAGCCATGCCTTGCACGCGGCCATTTCGTAGGTAAGCGGTCGCTTCTCGTCATGGGCATTGGTGATCGCATATAGCAGAGCCCGGCATGCCTCCTGTTTCGCCCAGATCTTGCCGAGCCAATAGCTGACCGGCTGTAGGCTGGACATTGGACTACCGTATATATTGCGGTCCTTCACATAGGCCACGGTCTTTTCGTACATCCCTTCCAGGCATCCCAGCGCGGACGCGCAGTGGCCGATACTGCCGAGCGAATTGGCAGGCAGGCAATCCCACCGGCTTGTCAGGAAGTCGCCCAGCAGATTTTCGGGCGGAATATAGATGTTGTCATAGGCGATGGTACCGGTGCGCGTGCCGCGCCACCCCAGCTTGTCTTCCGGCTTTGCCGGATTGAACCCCTCCATACCTTTTTCGACGATCACTGCGCCATAGCCTTCCTGACCATCCTTGGATGTGCGCGCAAAAACCAGAAAGGTTTCGGCATGGCCCTGGGTGCAGTAAATCTTGAGCCCGTTCAGGCGATATCCTTCGCCATCCTGCGTGATCCTGGTCTGATGCCGAAAATAGTCAGCCGTTCCCGAAGGTTCGGTCGAGGACCAGGCCATGACTTTTTCGCCCGAAGCCGAGGGGACAAGATAACGCTGCTTTTGATCCTCATTGCCAATCATCTCTATGGTGGCGGGGCAGAGAACAATCTGCACGCTCAACATTCCACCCAGTGCCGGACTGGCCTTCGAGATTTCCTCAAGAACCAGGCAAGCACTTGTGAGATTTTGTCCAAGACCACCATATTGTTCCGAGGTGTAAAGAGCGAAGAATCCCAGTTCAGCACATTTCTGAACGAGAGAGTCAGGTATGCTCTCTTCCTCATCTATCTGCGCTGCCAGCGGCTCAACTTCGCGCTCAGCAAATTTGCGTGCCACATCGCGCAGCATTTCCTGTTCTTCTGTATATTGGATCAGCGTAGTTATCCTTTCCGAACGGCGTCCGGCGGGTTTGTTTCTGTGTTATTCGGGAATGATTCAGCCCAAACGGGATCTATGCAGTTACTTACCGCAAGATCTCCATCTCCCACACCAAATACCCCTCACCGTATCTGATTACTCTCGGGGAGGGAGGCTATTGAAACGCCAGCCTTGAGTCAAACAAATACATAACAGCATCAGTCCATGGCAGCCGGTTTGGATGCCGTCCCTTATGGCCGGCTGCACCATGTCATCGGAGCAGGTCTGTGGGACAGCGCCCCGCAGGAGGCTGCCTTGTGGCGGCAGGCGGAAGTCACGCCGAACCGACGGAACCTTTTCCTGCGCAATTTAGTAGGATAGATTACTGGCACCGCGTCACCAGAAAGGCCCCGCCATGTTCATCGCCGCCTATTGGTGGAAAGTGCACCCCGGCAAGGAAGAGCAATTCCGCGCAGCATGGCGGCGGGGAACTGAACTGATCCGGGAAATCTACGGCTCGCTCGGCTCGCGGCTGCACTGGGATGCTGACAACGCCCGCTTCATTGGCATGGCCGAATGGCCCGACCGTGCTACGTGGCAGGCGGCTTTCGATGCGAAGATGGTCTATGATGAGCCTGCGACCCGCGCCGTCTTTGTCGATGCCATCAGCGATGCGGGGAATGCGCCGCTGCTGCTGATGGAAGTGACGGACGATTTGCTGGATCGGGATTGAACCCTCCGTTTGAGGAGGAGAACCTGGCTGGGTGGCGCCATGATCGGCATTGTCGTCGCCATTGTCTGGTCGTCGCTCTGTCCCGATCAGGTCAATGCCTTGGCAAGATAATCGATCATCACCCGGACCTTGGCGGGGGGGCGCCGTTCGGGCGGATAGAGCACATGGATCCCGCCAACATCCGCCACCGGCTTGTCCAGCTGCAGGGCCACCAATGTGCCGGCACGAATGGCGTCACCGACAATGAAGTCCGGCTGATAGATGATGCCCTGCCCGCCCAGGGCTGCCGCCAGCAGCGCATCACCATTGTTGGCAACCATGTCGCCGTTGATGGCGACGCGGATATCTCCTTTTTTGCCAAAGGCCCAAAATTTGCCGTTCTGCATGGATGAAAGCGTGTAGCTCAGACAGTTATGCTGGATCAGCTCGGCAACGCGACGCGGCACGCCGCGACGATCCAGATAGGCAGGTGCGGCGCAGACGCGCAGCACGCTGTCGCCCAGCTTGCGGCTGTGCAGCGGGCTGTCTGCCAGCTGGCCGATGCGAATTGCCAGATCCCAGTTTCCGGCAATCAGATCGAGCTGCGCATCGCTCAGGCCCAGTTCCACTTTTACCTCAGGATGGCGCCGGGCAAATTCGGGAAGCAGCGGCGCCACGAAGCGCACGCCAAAGGCGAGCGGCAGATTAAGCCGCAACAGGCCTGTCGCCTTGATACGCTGGGAAGCGGCAGCAGCCTCCGCTTCATCAATCTCCGGCAGGATGCGCTGGCAGGCTTCCAGATAATTGCTGCCTGCTTCCGTCAGGCTGAGGCGGCGCGTGGTGCGGCGCAACAGCTTGACCCCCAGCCGCGCTTCCAGCGCATTGACATGCTTTGCTGCCATCGCCGGCGACATACCAAGATGGCGCGCGGCCGCAGACAGGCTGCCATCGGCCACGGCCCGCGTGAACACGCGCATGCTGGTGATGCGATCCAAAGCCTCATTTCCTACTATTGGTATAAAGTCTTGTGTAAAATTGAAAACTTATATCTTCATCCTATAAGACCCATATTCCTGGCATGAACACAACCCAGGAAAATACCACGCCCGGCATGCAGACCCGCAACGACACATGCCTGCCAACCCTCTTCATCCCACATGGTGCCGGTCCCTGTTTCTTCATGGAATGGAGCCCGGCCGACACCTGGCGGGGGATGGCAATGTTCCTGAAGGGCATTCTGGCAACACTGCCTGTGCGTCCATCTGCAATCCTGCTGATCTCAGCACACTGGCTGGAACCGCAATTCAGCATTACCGGCCATGACCGGCCACAACTGCTTTATGATTATTACGGTTTTCCCCAGCACACCTATGAGCTGACCTACCCCGCACCCGGCGCGCCGGCGCTGGCCGAGCGGGTCGCTGGTTTGATTGGCGAGGCCGGGCTGAACTCAGCTATCGACCCCAGCCGCGGCTTTGACCACGGAATGTTCATCCCGCTGAAGCTGGTGGCACCTGGCGCCGACATTCCAGTGATCCAGCTGTCGCTGCGCGGCGATCTCGATCCTGCCGCACATCTGGCGCTGGGGCACGCACTGTCAGCCCTGCGCAGAGAAGGCGTGCTGATCATCGGCAGCGGCATGAGCTTCCACAATATGCGCGGCTATGGCGATCCCCGCTTCACCGCTGTTTCCACGGCGTTTGACGACTGGCTGACCGATGCGGTTGAAAGCCCGATGGAACGGCGTGAGGCATTGCTGCGCAACTGGACGGCTGCGCCTCATGCCCGTCTTTGCCACCCGGCTGGCGGCGAGGAACATCTCCTCCCGCTGCTGGTTGCCGCCGGGGCCGGTGGACAGTCACCCGGCCGCAAAATCTATTCCGAACATGTCATGGAAACCATCATTTCAGCGTTCCGCTTCGATTGAGCGGCCGCAAACAGGAGAACAGTAATGATCATCGATCTTTCCGGAAAAAATGCCATCGTCACCGGCGCAACCGGCGGCATCGGTCTCGCCATCGCCACCGGGCTGGCACGGGCCGGCGCACGAGTCACCATCACTGGCCGTGCGCAAGGCCGCATCGACGCCGCGCTGGAACAGATTCGCACGGCGGTCGAACGCAGCAATGTGTCCGGCGTCGTTGCCGATGTCGGTACCGCGCAGGGCTGTGAAAAACTTGTCGCAGCGGAGCCGCAGACAGACATCCTCGTCAATAATCTCGGCATCTATGGCGCGTGCGAGTTCATGAAGATCGACGACGACCTCTGGCGCGAATTTTTCGAGGTCAATGTGCTGAGTGGTGCGCGGCTCGCCCGCCACTACGTCAAGGACATGCGTGATCGGGGGTGGGGGCGCGTCCTGTTCATTTCCAGCGAATCCGCGCTGAATATCCCGACCGAGATGATCCATTATGGAGTCAGCAAGGCTGCGCTGCAGGGCCTGTCGCGTGGGCTGGCCAAATTGCTGGCCGGCACCGGCGTGACCGTCAACACCATTCTGCCGGGACCGACACGCACCAACGGTGCGGAGCGGATGCTGGCCGACCTCGCTGCGGAACGCAAGGTACCGCCGGCAGAGGCGGAGGCAATCTTCCTCCGGGAAAACCGACCATCGACTCTCTTGCGCCGCTTCGCTACGCCGGAAGAAGTTGCCAATCTTGTCGTCTATGCCGCCTCGCCGCAGGCAAGCGCGACGACGGGTGCAGCACTGCGTGTCGAAGGGGGTATCGTCGAAACCATCGCTTGATCAGGAAAAACAGGAGCTTGGCATGCATAACGACAATTCCATACGTTACGGCAGCATCACTCGAATCTTCCATTGGAGCATGGCCCTGCTGATCGGCTGGCAGATGCTGAAATTCTTCGACCGTATCCGCGATGGCGAGCATTGGGTTGGCCAGACACTGGTGCCCTGGCACATTTCCATAGGGACATTGCTATTGGTGCTGATCGTGGCACGGATCATCTGGGTGGCAAAGCAGCCTGTCCGTCCCGAGCCAGATCCCGCCACCGCCTTTTTCGTCCAGGCAGGCCATATCCTGCTCTATGCCGGCATGGTGGCAATGCCGATCACGGGCATTCTGGCAATGCTGGGCGGTGGACATGGCTGGACTGCGTTCGGTGTGGAAATCGCAGCCGAAGGAAACAAGATCCCCTGGGCGGAAAGCATCGGCAGCCTGCATTCACCTATTGCCTGGTTGTTGTTGATCCTGACCGTTGGCCATATCGGCATGGCGCTGTTGCATCATTTCGTCCAAAAGGATGATGTGCTGAATCGGATGATCTGAGTGAGGCCGGGTGGAAGACCGGCAAGGCCATTGCTGGTCTTGCCGGTCTTCTGCCTTTTTCCGGCACAGCGCCAGTGCCTGGCCAGGCGCCCGAAGGCCAGGCACCGGCAGCGCGGCCGCAACAGCGACGGTAAGGAGGGAGCGCCTTCATCGTCCGTCAATTCCCATAGACGCACGCTTGTGCCGGATCGAGCGATACGCCCGTTTGCTTTCCCGCTTGCGGCGGTCGCCCGGTGATCCTGACCAGCAGCTGCGGCACGGCGCCGG
>CAZIAA010000098.1:0-6083 GCA_964537365.1 uncultured Sandaracinobacter sp. | reverse complement strand
GGACAGGATGGGCAAGCGGATGCGCCGGATGCGCCGGAGGCTGCATCCGCGGATGCGGTGCAATCGGCGCCAGCGCCTGATGCGGCTGATGCGTCAGCCAATGCACGCCATGCGCCCGCGCCGGCGGCTGGCATGGGCGCCGTGCCGGCGCAACTGGCCGGGGTTGAAGTGACATTGTCGGTTGAAGTCGGCACCAAGCGGCTGACCTTGCGCGAATTGCTGAATGTAGAGCCGGGCACGCTGTTCGCGCTCGATCGCATGACCAATGAACCCGTCACCGTGCTGGTGAATGGGCGTGCCTTTGCCCATGGCGAAATCGTTTCGGTCGATGACCGCTTTGGCGTGCGGCTGGTGGCTATTCTGCCGGACGGGGCGGAATGATGCTGAACGAATTCGTTGCCCGTCTCGCCATTGCCCTGCCGCTCACTTGTCTGGCCGCGGTGCTGGTGCTGCTGGCCGTGCGCCGGGGCTGGCTGTCGCTGCCTTCGTTTGGCAGCCGCCCGGCCCGATCGGACTGGAAATCGCTGGTGCGGACGCGCCGCAATGCCGCGGAAGGCGATACGCCGCTGCATGTGCTGAGCGTGCGCGCGCTGACACCGGCGGCGCGTGTTGCCGTGGTCAATTTTCGCGGGCGGGAATTGCTGCTGGGGGTGAACGGCCAGTCGCTGGTGGTTCTGGCCAGCGCCGATGACAGCGCAAGCTGTCCTTCGAGAGCAGAGCGTCAGCCGTGATGCGCCACTCTCCTGCGCTCCGCCCGTTGTGGCAGTTGGGGCATCTGCTGCTGTTTGCGCTGGGTGTGCTGGCGCTGTTGTTGCTGGCGGAACCGGCCGCGGCGCAGGCCGCCGCGCCGGACACTGGCGGAACGGGCAGTGGTCTCAGCGGTCTGATCGCGCTGGCGGGCGGCGAAAGCGGCACGCCATTTTCGCTGTCGCTGCAGGTTCTGCTGCTGATGACGCTGCTGGCGCTGCTGCCGTCGGTGCTGCTGATGATGACGGCGTTCGTGCGCATCATCGTGGTGCTGGCGATATTGCGCCAGGCCATCGGGCTGCAGCAATCGCCGCCCAATCAGCTGCTGATGGGACTGGCGCTGTTTCTGACCTTTTTCGTCATGCAGCCGGCCCTCCATGAAATCAACCGCACGGCATTGCAGCCCTTTGTTGCCAATCAGCTGCCAGCGGAACAGGCGATCGGCCGCGCCGGCGATGTGCTGCACCAGTTCATGCTGCGTAATACCCGCCGCCATGACCTCAACATGTTTGCCGAAATCGCCAATACCGGCGCGTTCGAGAATGAAGCGGCCGTGCCGATGCGGGTGCTGATGCCGGCTTTTGCCACCTCGGAGCTGAAGACTGCTTTCCAGATCGGTGTGCTGATTTTCCTGCCGTTTCTGATCATTGATCTGGTGGTCGCCAGCGTATTGATGGCGCTGGGCATGATGATGGTGTCGCCGGTGATGATCGCCTTGCCGTTCAAGCTGATGCTGTTCGTCGCCATCGATGGCTGGGCGCTGGTGACGGCGTCGCTGGCGCGCAGTTTCGCGGGCTGAGCGATGCCCGTCGCCGATGCCATTCTGTATGACAGCGTCTCGCGCGGGTTGTGGGTGCTGATGCTGGCGGTGCTGCCGGCGCTGCTGCCGGCGCTGATCATCGGGCTGCTGATCGGGCTGTTGCAGGCGGCGACCTCCATTCAGGAAGCCACGCTGACGTTCGTGCCCAAGCTGTTGGGGGTGTTTCTGGCGCTGATGCTGTTCGGCGGTATCAGCGGCGGTCTTATCGTTGATTTTGCCCGCGACGTGCTGGCCGCCATTCCCGACATGGCGGGCTGAACGCCGTGCTGGAGGCGCTGACGCTGGCGCCGGAACAGGCGCTGTTGCTGTGGCTTTACGCGTCCCTGCGCTGTGGCGCGGCGCTGGCCTTTCTGCCGGCGCTGGGCGGGCAGCTGATTCCATTGCGGGTGCGCATCGGCCTGTCGGGCGCTTTTGCCCTGCTTATACTGGATGGCGCCGCAGCGCCTTCGCCGCCGGCCGATGTGCTGAGCCTGGCCGGTGTGACGGAAATCTTTGGTGAAATCCTGATTGGCGCGGTGGCGGCGCTGGCGTTGCACACTGCCTTTGCCGCGGCGATCACCGCCGGCGAATGGCTGGCGCAGACCATGGGGCTGGGCTTTGCCACGCTGGTGGCGCCCGGAAGCGCGCCGACGCCGGTTCTGGGCGGCATTTTCGTGCTGCTGTGCTGGGCGGTGTTCCTGACCAGCGGCGGCCATTTGCTGCTGTTGCGGCTGATTGCCGAAAGCTATGCCGTGCTGCCGAACGCAGGCGCCTTGTTCGAACCAGCGCGATTGTCGGCAATTGCCGGCTGGGGCAGTCTTGCTTTTCTGTCCGGCATGATGATGGCGCTGCCGGTCGGGGTGGCGATGCTGCTCGTTAATCTGGCGCTGGCGGTGGCGTCGCGCTCGGCGTCGCAGCTCAATCTGTTTTCGGTCGGCTTCCCGGTGATGATGATGGTTGGTCTGGGGTTGTTGCCGCTGGCCTTTCCGGTCTATGCCGACGGTTTGTCGGACGCGCTCAACACCATGCAGGCGCAAGCGGCGGAGGTGCTGCTTGGCGGATGAAACCCCAAAGGACGAACGCACCGAAGCGCCGACGCCCAGGCGGCTGGAACAGGCGCGGGAAAAAGGCGACCGGCTGGCTTCGAAGGAATTGTCGACGGCGGTCGTCGGTGCAGCCGGAGCGCTGTGGCTGTGGTTGCAGGCGCCGAAATTTGCCAGTGAACTGCATCAGTCGATTCGGGGTGCGCTCAGCTTTGACGCCGCCGATATCGTCCATTTCAGTCCCCTGGAGGCATTGTCGGCGATGCTTTGGCCGCTGGCCTGGTCGCTGGCGGTGCTGGGGGCATTGGTGGTGGTGGCCGCCATTCTCGGTCAGGGCGCGGCGGGCGGCATCGGCTTTACCACCGAGCGGCTGGCGCCCGATTTCAAGCGCATGGATCCGGTGGCCGGGTTGAAGCGGGTGTTCGGCGTGCGCGGGCTGGTGGAGCTGGCCAAGGCGTTGCTGAAGGCGGCGCTGCTGGCGGTGATTTCCTATGTCGTGATGAAGGGCGATTTTCCCCGTCTGCTGAGCCTGTCGGCGATGCCGCGCGATGCCGCCACGGCGGAAGCGGCGCGCATTGCGCTGAAGCTGATCCTGCTGCTGACACTGGGCCTGAGCTTCATTGGCGCGGTCGATATTCCGGTGCAGCTGCGGCTGTGGCTGCAGCGGCTGCGCATGAGCAAGCAGGACATCAAGGAGGAATTGAAGCAGCAGGAAAGCTCGCCGGAAGTGCGCAACGCCTTGCGGCGGATGGCGCGCGAAGCGCTGAAACACGCCAATCGCGGCGCCATGGCCGAGGCCACGGTGGTCATTACCAATCCGACACATTTCGCCGTGGCGCTGCGCTATGTGCCGGAACGCGATGCAGCGCCGGTCATCGTCGCGCGCGGGCGCGGGCTGGTGGCGCAGGCCATTCGCGAACTTGCAGCCGAACATGGCGTTGCAGTGCTGTCCTATCCATCGGTGGCGCGGGCGCTGTATTTCACCGGCAAGGTCGGCATGGTCATCCGCAGCGATCTTTACGCGGCGGCGGCCGTCATTCTGGCGTTCGTGCTGCGGGTTGGCCGCGCCGATGCCGCGCCGCCGCTGGCGGAAGCGCCCGACAGCGCCCGGTTTGATGAGCATGGCCGGCAATTGCCGCCGGATTGAAGGCGTGGCAGCACAGGCAGGAATAAGCTCTGGTCGGCGCAGACGGCTTTTCAATCCGGAACAGTCTTGGCACAAGGCCGGCATGGCGTTTTCCCGGCCCTTTCGTCCCTGCTGGTTGCGGTTCCTGCGCGGATTCTGTGCTTCATACGGGGTCCGGCTGGCGCTGATTCTGCTGTTGCTGCTGCCGCTGGCGGCGCCGGCGGCGGCCGTTGCCGTCACTGGCGCGGTGCGGGTGGCGGCGGTGGCGGATGGCGTCATTGTGCGGCTGGCGTTGTCGGAAAGCCTGACTTCGCCACCCAGCAGCTTTGCGCTGGCGCATCCCTGGCGGCTGGCCATTGATCTGGATGGCGCGTCTTCGTTGCAGCGGCAGTTTGAAGGCGCGGGATCGGCGCGGGCGGTGCGCATGTCGCAATTCGATTCCGATACCGTGCGGCTGGTGATCGACCTGACGGCGCCGATGCAGCTGGTGTCGGCCGAACAGGGCGGTGACCATGTGCTGGAATTGCGGCTGAAGCCGATTGATGAAGCGAGCTTCCGGCGGCAGGTGGCCGGCGGCCGCCAGGCCATTATTGCCTTTGTGCAGAAAGCGCCGAAGGCCGTGCCTGCGACGCCCCCGGCCGCTGTTGCCGGCCCGCCCGGTGCGCCCGCCCCCGGCGCGGCGGTGCGCCTGGACGCCGTGGAACAGGCGCTGGCCGAAGTGACCGGCGGCACGGTTGCATCTGCGCCGGCAGGCAGCGTCGAACCAGTGCCGCCGCCGGCCGTTGCCGCCGCACCGCCACCGCCACCGCCGGCCCCGGTGGTGACCGCGCGCAGCCCGCGCAAGTCGCGCTATGTGGTGGTGCTGGATGCCGGCCATGGCGGCACCGACCCCGGCGCGCCTTCGGTGCATGGCGGCGCGGAAAAGACCATTACGCTTGCCATCGTCAAGGCGGCGGCGGCGGCAGTCGAGCGCGACGCGCGACGCAAGGGGCTGAATGTGGATGTGCGGTTGACTCGGGATGCGGATTATTTTGTGCGACTGGGCACGCGGGTGCGGCGCGCGCGCGACTGGCGCGCCGATCTGTTCATTTCCGTCCACGCCGACAGTGCCGCCAACAGCGATGCGCGCGGGGCCTCGGTTTACACCTTGTCGGAAACCGCGTCCGACAGCATGGCGGCGCGCCTGGCCGCCAAGGAAAACCGCGCCGATCTGATTGCGGGTGTCGATCTCAGTGGCGAAAATCGCGAAGTGGCGAATATTCTGGTCGATATCGGCATGCGCGATTCGATGAACGCCAGCGCCGATTTCGCCGAAGTGCTGCAACATGGCTTGCAGCCCAAGGGCGTGCTGTTTCGCAGCCAGTTCCACCGCTATGCCAATTTTCAGGTGCTGCGCAATCTGGGCGTGCCGGCGGTGTTGCTGGAAACCGGCTATCTGTCGAACAGCGAGGATGCGCGTTATCTGGCGTCGGCCAAGGGTCAGCGCGCGATTGCCGATGGCATTGCCGACGCCGTGGTCCGTTATCTCAGCCGTTAGGTTGGGCTTTCCCCGGTGGTGCGGTGTGCGGCGCCCATGCGCCGGATTTCAGCCAGTTTCGAATCGAACGCCGACCAGTCGTCGGCAATGGCAATCCGGTCCCAGATGGATTCCACTTCGTCGATCAGCAGGGTGACGGGCGCAGAGCGCTGCCAATAGGGGTTGGCGCGGGCATCCGCCTGCGCCGTGAAGTGTTGCAGTTGTTCGGCGAACTCCCGCAGTTCCGCCGGCAGGTCAGCGGGCTGGCGGCCGCCGCGAAATGCGAACCAGAAAGCGTCCGGCTGCAGGTCGCTGGCTGCAAGTGCGGATTCGAGACTGCGCACCAGTGCCGCTTCGTCGGAATCGCTGCCGCGCTCTACCCCCAGCCGCCAGCAGACTTGCCGGCGCACGCATTGGTTCAGATGATCGGGCAGGGCCTTTAACGCTGGCAACAGGCTTTCGGCCGGCGCCACCAGCCGCAATGCTTTCGCCAGTTCGATCAGATTCCATTGGATGCTTTCGGCCTGCCGGCCAAAGGCATAAAGCCCGGTCTGGTCGAAATAGGCGGCAGTGAAACCGCCATCCCAGCGCGGCAGGAAGCGCCAGGGGCCGTAATCGAAGCTTTCGGCGGAAATGTTGATATTGTCGGTGTTGAGCACGCCATGCACGAAACCGGCGACATGCCATTCGGCAATGAGGCGCGCGGCACCGCGCACGGCATAATCCATCAGCGTGGCGTATGGGTCGGCGCCGGCGTCGATTCCAGCGATATGGCGCAGGACATATGCAATGAGGCGCTGCATGTCGGCCTTGAGATCCAGCGCCGCCAGCCGCTGGAAGGTGCCATGGCGG
>CAZIAA010000097.1:0-6115 GCA_964537365.1 uncultured Sandaracinobacter sp. | reverse complement strand
CATTGGCGATGTGACCGGCGCACCCTGGCTCGCGCACAAGGCCAGCCATGAAGGCATTGTCGCGGTCGAAAAGATTGCCAGCATCGCCGATGCCCGGCCGATGGACAAGTCCAATATCCCGGGCTGCACCTACAGCCGGCCGCAAGTGGCCTCCGTCGGCCTGACCGAAGCCGGTGCCAAAGCCGCCGGGCATGAAGTCCGGGTCGGGCGCTTTCCCTATGTCGGCAATGGCAAGGCCATTGCCCTGGGCGACACCGAAGGCTTCATCAAGACGGTGTTCGATGCCAAAACCGGCGCGCTATTGGGCGCGCATCTGGTCGGTGCCGAAGTGACGGAGCTGATTCAGGGTTTTGTCATCGCCCGCCAGCTGGAAACCACCGAAGCGGAATTGATGGAAACCATCTTCCCGCACCCGACCTTGTCGGAAATGATGCATGAAAGCGTGCTCGACGCCTATGGCCGGGTGATCCATATCTAGCTTCCTGCACCCGATCATTCTCTGTGGAATTTGGCATATACTTTGATTCTGATGGAGTCCGTGCTGAAGCGGCGCGCCCTTGGGAATATCGAATTTGTTATTCTGGTCGCCGCGGGACCAGGATGCGCATTCTGGTAGCTTTGACCAAGTCTTGATCCAGAACAAGAATATTACAGTTTTCTATCTATAGTCCATTATCATAACTGTGACCATAATATCACATCAAAAGTATTTGAGGGCTCTTAGACTGCTACTTAATGTGATTCGCAGTTGACCGGGATTCCAGGGTTCGTTTAGGTCGCAGCCCGTCTATTCTCTTGTAATTCGAAATCGTTGGGGGACTTAATTGTCTGTTTCATATCTTCGCTGCCACGCCCGCGCGCTGGCATCCGTAGCTGTTGCGGCCATGCTGTTTCCGGCCGCGGCTTTCGCCCAGGATGCTGCGACACAGGAGCGCGGCGCAGGCCTGGGCGAGATCGTGGTGACGGCGCAGCGCCGCAGCGAGAACATCCAGGACGTGCCGCTCTCCGTCACGGCCGCCGACGCCAATACCCTGGCCGAGGCGCGCGTGATCAACGCCGAGAACATCAACGTCATTTCGCCCAGTATCCGCCTCCTCTCCACCGGGAGCCCGCAGTCATCCAGCACGAACATCCAGATCCGCGGTATCGGCACCACCGGCGCCAGCCGGTCGTTCGAGGGCGCGGTGGGCGTGTTCATCGACGGCGTCTATCGCACCCGTTCGGCCCAGGCACTGCAGAATTTCCTCGATGTCGAGAGCGTGCAGATCCTGCGCGGTCCCCAGGGCACGCTGTTCGGCAAAAACACCTCGGCCGGTGCGCTGCTGGTCACCAGCGTGCGGCCCGCCACCGAGGCCATTTCCGGCAATTTCGAGGCGACTTACGGCAATTACGACATGTATCTGGTCAGAGGCGCGGTCAATGTGCCGATCTCCGACCAGGCTGCGTTTCGCATAGCCGCGATGCAGACCGATCGCGACGGCTATCTGAAGGACGTCAACGGCGGCTCGCACAACTGGATGAAGGACCGCTCCGTCAAGGCGCAGTTGCTGCTCGAACCTTCCGACGGGCTGACGCTGACGCTGATCGGTGACTATGCGCGCAGCACGGGCGACTGCTGCAACGGCACCGTGGACGCCATTGACGGTCCGACGCAACCGCTGATCGACGCGCTGAGCCTTGCCAATGGCCTGCTGCCGCCCACCTCCGACGACTGGAGAGACTATCAGTCGACCATCCCCTATTCGCCGATGAAGGTCGAGGATTATGGCGGCACGCTGATCGTCGACATCGATGTCGGGCCGGGAACGCTGCGTTCCGTCACCGGCGTGCGCCGTTACAGCATGACGGCGGACCAGGACGTCGATTTCTCCGGTGCGGAAACCATGATCCTGCCCGAGACCTTTGACTCAAAGTTCTTCTCGCAGGATCTGACCTACACCGGCAAGATCGAGGGGCCTTTTAACGCCAATTATGTGGTCGGTGCCTTCTTCTCCGATGAAACCATCGATCTGACCCGTGACCTGATCTGGCAGTCGCAGGCGCAGATTTTCTGGGATACGCTATTCGGCGAGTCCGGCGTGCCGGCCGGCACGGCCAATGCTGCACCGGGCCGTTCGTCGTTCGAGATCATGGGCGGCACGGCGAAATCCTTCGCGCTGTTCACGCACTGGGATGTGGAGTTGAACGACAAGTTCAACGTCATCGCCGGCGTGCGCTATTCGCGCGAACGCAAGACCGGCTATTTCAGCGAAGACAGCTATTTCCGCGATCCGCTGTTCGATCCGCTGGCGCTGGCGGGTGTGATGCCGGGCGTTCCCTATCACGAAAAGCGCACCGACAACGCCATCAGCGGCACGATCGGTATCCAGTACCGCCCCACCTATGACATCATGACATATCTGACCTACAATCGCGGCTTCAAGGCGGGCGGCGTCAACATGGATGTCAATGGCGCGGCCGTCCCCGGCAGCGTCATCTTTGGCACACCGGGGCAGACAGGTACTCCGCTCTACAAGCCCGAGAAGGTCGATGCCTTCGAGGCCGGGCTGAAGATGGACTGGCTCGACCACCGCGCCCGGACCAACGTCGCGATATTCTACAACAAGCTGAGCGATCTGCAGGTCGCGCAATATCTGGGGCTGCAGTTCACCGTTCTGAACGCGCCGAGCGCCAAAGTCTATGGCATGGAACTCGAGCAGATCTTCAAGCTGAACGACGTCATCACTCTCAATGCCGCGGGCACCTGGTTGCCCAAGGCCGATTTCGGCGAGTCGGCCCTGCTCGGTGCGCCGCTCTCGGGCCGGCGCTTCGCCAACGCCCCGAAGCTTGCGGGCAACTTCACGGTGAACGGCGAATATGATCTGAACGACGCGTTTGCCCTGACCGGCCGCATCCAGGTCCAGTACACCAGCGCTGTCTTTACCAATACGGCGAGCAACGCGCGCCAGGGCGGCTATGCCCTGCTGAACGCCAACATCGGGCTGAAGTCGCTGTCCTCGGGTGTCCAGATCGAAGGCTGGGTGCAGAATCTGACCGACAAGCGCTATCTGACGGGGCACTTCCAGACGCCTTTCCAGGCGGGTGACGAGAACTCTTACGTCGGCGCGCCGCGCACTTTCGGGGTGACGGTCCGGGCCGCATTCTGACGCCGGCCTGAATGACCCGATGGCGGCGGCCCGGCCGGGCCGCCGCCATTTTCATCTCCGGCTTCGCGGATGGTTCGCGTTGACGCGCGCCACGGTTATCGACATGCTGCTCTGATCTGCAACGGTTACAGCAGGGCGCCGGCAAGACGAGCCGCTAAAGGATCAGCCCGCCGTCGACGATGATGGTCTGGCCGACGACATAGGCCGACAGCGGGGACGCCAGAAACAGTGCTACGCCGGCCATGTCCGCCGGCGTTCCGAAGCGCCCGACCGGAATCCGGTCCATCGTGCCTTGCGCCCGTTGCGGATTTTCGGTGGTTATTGCTGTCAGCTTGGTTGGCACCATCCCGGGGGCGATGCCGTTGACACGGATGCCCCGTCCGCCCCAGGCTTGCCCGAGGGTACGGGTCAGTCCCATGGCCCCGGTTTTGGACGCGCCATAGGCCGGATTGCCCTTAGTGGCGTGATAGGCAGCCGTGGAACTGACGATGATGAGCCGCCCCTGCACTGCTTGCAGCTGTTTTTCGAACCGTGTGGCACAGGCCATCAGGCTGTTCAGATTGATATTCACCACTTCGGCGAAGCTCTCTGGCTGAAATTCCTGCCGCTTGTAGCGCACGATGCCCTGCGACAGCACCAGCACGTCCAGGCGGTCAAACGGGGCCTGCCAGTTCATGATCGCGGCTGGATCGGACACATCCACCTGCGCATAATGCAGGCCCTCCAGATCCGACCCGTCGACATTGGCGTAATCGCCCGCGGTTGCCCGTGTGCCCCAGACATGCACCTCGGCGCCCTGGGCGCGAAAGCTCTGGGCGATGCCATTGCCGATCCCGCTGGACCCGCCAACGACCAGAACGGTCTGGCCGGAGAAATCCAGCGGATTGGTCAGATCTGTCATGGTGCTTGCTCTCCCCAATTCTGTGCTGCCGGGCATTGTCCGGCGCGTAGGTGGAAATGCAAGCATGGCCGGAAGGACATGTCAAACGGCAAATTCCGCCGCACCTGGCTTTGCACGACACGGGCCGAAGGCGCATAGTGCGGGTGCACGGCTCCTGCGAAAGGAACCGCGATGGCCGGGCACGCGCTGATCACACGGCGGGCGACGGCCGCAATGGAGGATGACATGGCATTGGATACGACAGACGAAACTGGCCCCGATCTGACACAGGGCATTGCCATTGCAGAGTTTGACGGGCGCGAAATGCTGCGCGGCCATGTCGGTGAAGAAGCCGTCCTGCTGGCGCGCGTCGGAACGGAATATCTCGCCGTCGGCGCCACTTGCAGCCATTATGGTGGCCCGCTCGATCAAGGCATATTGCTGGGCGAAACCGTGCGTTGCCCCTGGCACCATGCCCGCTTCTCCCTGCGCAGCGGCGAAGCTGTCGGCGCGCCGGCTTTCGATCCATTGCCGCGCTGGAAAGTCGAACAGAGCGGGGGGCGCATCCGCGTGCTGGAGCGCGCCGATCCGGCACTGGCGCGGCGGCTGATGGTGCCGTCCGATCTGCACAATGTCATCATTATCGGCGGTGGCGCGGCCGGCTTCTCCTGTGCGGAAATGCTGCGCCGCCGGGGCTATGGCGGGCGGTTGCTGATTCTCAGCGCGGATTGTGATCCGCCCTGTGATCGCCCGAATTTGTCCAAGGATTATCTGGCCGGCACGGCACCAGAAGAATGGATTCCGCTGCGGCCCGATTCATTTTATGCCGATTCAGACATGGATCTGCGATTGAACACCAAAGTGACCAAAATCGACACCGGGTCCAGAACCGTCACGACTGCAGCCGGCGAGATTTTCGCTTTTGACCGGCTGGTTCTGGCCATGGGCGCGGAACCGGTCCGGCTGCCGATTGCGGGCGCCGATCAGCCGCATGTATTCGCTTTGCGCTCCCTCGCGGACAGCCGCGCCATTGCGGCTGCGGCCGGCGCCGCCCGCACGGCGGTGGTTCTGGGGTCGGGCTTCATCGGCCTCGAAACCGCGGCATCGCTGCGCGAACGCAATCTTGATGTGCATGTCGTGTCGCTCGATCAATGCCCGCTGGAGCATGTTCTGGGCGATGCAGTCGGTGCTTTCGTGCAGCAGATCCACGAAGACCATGGCGTGCATTTCCATATGCAGCAATCGATCCGGTCGATTGGCGAAAAAACCGTTGTTCTGCAGGATAGTTCGGAAATTGCCGCGGATCTGGTGATCATCGGTGTCGGTGTGCGCCCGCGCACCCGGCTTGCAGAGGAAGCCGGACTTGCAACCGACAATGGCGTGCTGGTGAATGCCCAGCTGGAAACCGATAGCGCCGGCATTTATGCTGCTGGCGATATTGCTGCCTGGCCGGCAGCGGATGGCGGCCACCAGCGGGTGGAGCATTGGGTCGTTGCCGAACGGCAGGGGCAGGTCGTTGCGGAAAATATCCTGGGCGCGCAACAGCCATTTCGCGATGCGCCGTTTTTCTGGAGCATGCATTATGATGTTGCCATCCGCTATGTCGGCCATGGCCAGGGCTGGGATGAAGTCCAGATAGAAGGCAGTCTGGCGGAAAAAGACTGTCTTGTCCGCTATCGGAAAGCCGGCCGCACCCTGGCGGTGGCAACGATCGGCCGGGACATCGCGGCGCTGCAATGTGGCTGCCAGTTGCAGGCAGCTTAGCTGCTGGCCATCATTTCGCCGCCGCCACAGCGGATATCAAAGCAGATGGGACATCCCGATTTCGTCGTAATCGGGATGCTTCGCTACTTTTGCCGCTCCGCAGCCGTGCGCAGAACTTCATAGGCGGCCTGTGCTTCGCGAAAGCGGGCGGCGGCTTCGGCGTCACCCGGATTCAGATCCGGATGGTGCGTCTTGGCGACCTGACGATACGCGGCTTTGATGTCATCGGCGCTGGCATCCGGCGGCAGACCGAACAGATCCAGCGCATCCATTTCGGTGCCACTGCGGCTGCCGTCGCCCCGGCGCCAGCCCCAATGGCCGGCGC
>CAZIAA010000096.1:0-6168 GCA_964537365.1 uncultured Sandaracinobacter sp. | reverse complement strand
CCAGGCCGACATTGCCACCAACGACACCCCGGGCCTTTGGCGCATCACCGCCCGTCGCCGTGCTGGCGCCGGTTGGCGGCACGCTCATGCTGCTGGGCTGGGGGGCGGTGTTTCTGGCTGCCTTTGCGCGCATGCCGCACCGCCGCCTCTGACGCTGGTTCAGATCCCGCCAGGTTGCGCCGGCGCGCCGATCCTCAGCGTGCCAGGCCGTGGCAATGCTTGAATTTCTGTCCTGAGCCACAGGGGCAAGGCGAATTGCGGGAGACCGTCGCCTGCCAGCTTTCCGGATCTTCGGGGACGAAATCCGGCCCGAACAGATGCGCGACGCTTTGCGCCGCCTGCAGTTCATCGGTGGACAGCGCATCGCCCATCTGGAACACCCCGGCCGGCCGTTCCTTGACGGCCAGCCCCATACCATCGGACATGCCATCGGAGGGTAATTTCGGCCCATCATCCAGCTTCAGGAAATCCGGCAGATCGGGCAGATCGGGCATTTCCGGCATGCGCACTTCGGCAAAGGCCAGCATGCGGGTCACATCCTCGCGGACATTCTGCATCATCCATTCGAACAGCTGGAATGCTTCCGCCTTATATTCATTGATCGGCTGCTTCTGCGCATAGGCGCGCAAATGCACCACCTGCCGCAATGCATCCAGAGTCGCCAGATGCTCCTTCCAATGATGGTCCAGGCTCTGCAGCAGGAAGTTCTTCTGCACCTGCTCCCAGCTTTCCGCGCTGACCAGTGCTTCCTTGGCCGCCATATTGGCATCCAGCTGTTCGTTCAGCCGGGCAATGAACAGATCCTGATCGACCGTGTCTTCCTTGACCCAGGCGTCGAACGGCACTTCCAGATTGAGCTTGCGCAGCGCTGCATTCTGCATCTCGGCAACCCGCCACTGCTCCGGATAGCTGTTGGCCGGGGCATGGCCATAGACCAGCGCCGACACCGTTTCGCGGCGGAAATCCTCGACGATTTCGGAAATGCCTTCGGCCTCCATCACTTCCGCGCGCTGCTCATAGACCACCTTGCGCTGGTCGTTCATGACGTCATCATATTCCAGCAGCTGCTTGCGGATATCGTAGTTGCGCGCTTCCACCTTTTTCTGCGCGGTTTCAATGGCCTTGGAAATCCACGGGTGGACAATGGCTTCGCCGTCATCCAGGCCGGAATTCATCACCCGCGCCAGCAGATTCTGCTGACCGAAAATGCGCAACAGATCGTCATCGAGGCTGAGGTAAAAGCGCGACAGGCCGGGGTCGCCCTGACGGCCGGAGCGGCCGCGCAGCTGATTGTCGATGCGCCGGCTTTCATGGCGCTCGGTGCCGAGCACGAACAGCCCGCCGGCCGCGCGCACCTGCTCGCGTTCGGCTTCCACTTCATCGCGGATGCGCGCCGCGGCGGCATCGCGTGCCGCGCCTTCGTCCATCTCGCCCAGCTCGTCCTCAATCCGGAATTCGACATTGCCGCCGAGCTGGATATCCGTGCCCCGCCCGGCCATGTTGGTGGCGATGGTGACTGCGCCCAGCCGCCCGGCCTGGGCGACGATGCGCGCTTCCTGATCGTGGTTGCGCGCATTCAGCACCGAATGGCGGATTTTGGCCTTTTTCAGAAAGGCCGACAATTGCTCGGATTTTTCAATGGAAACGGTGCCGACCAGAATCGGCTGACCAGTCGCGGATTTTTCCTGAATGGCGCGGACGATGGCCTTGAACTTGTCTTCTTCATTCTTGTAGAATTCGTCCTGATCATCCTTGCGCTGGACCGGCAGATTGGTTGGAATTTCCGCCACATTCAGGCGATAGATCTGAAAGAATTCCGGCGCTTCGGTAATGGCCGTGCCGGTCATGCCCGACAGTTTCGGATATAGCCGGAAATAATTCTGGAAGGTGATCGTCGCCAGCGTCTGATTTTCCGGCTTGATGTCGACTCCTTCCTTGGCCTCCACCGCCTGATGCAGGCCATCCGACCAGCGCCGGCCATCCATCATCCGGCCAGTGAATTCGTCGATGATGACGACCTCGCCGTTGCGCACGATGTAATCAATATCCGCCTTGAACATATGCACGGCGCGCAGCGACTGGTTCAGATGGTGCACCACCTGGGTATTTTCGAAATCATAAAGATTGGCGCCTTGCAACAGGCCCGCGGCTTCCAGCGCGCGTTCGGCATATTCCGTGCCTTCTTCGGTGAGGATGATGCTTTTCTGCTTCTCATCCTTTTCGAAATGCGCCGGTTGCAGGGTTTTCACCACGGCATCAACCGCCTTGTACAGCTCGCTCTTGTCGTCCGTTGGGCCGGAAATGATCAGCGGCGTGCGCGCTTCGTCGATCAGGATGGAGTCAACTTCGTCGACGATGGCGAAATTGAATTCGCGCTGCACCATCTGCGCGCGATCGAATTTCATGTTGTCGCGCAGATAATCGAAACCAAATTCATTGTTGGTGCCATAGGTGACATCGGCGGCATAGGCGTCGCGCCGTTCGGCATCGGAGATATTCGGCAGGATCACGCCCACGCTCAGCCCCAGCCAGCGATAGATCTGCCCCATCCATTCGGCGTCGCGACTGGCAAGATAGTCATTTACCGTGACCACATGCACACCCTTGCCGGAGAGGGCATTCAGGTAAACCGGCGCCGTCGCCACCAGCGTCTTGCCCTCGCCGGTGCGCATTTCGGCGATTTCGCCGCGGTGCAGCACCATGCCGCCAACCAGCTGCACGTCGAAATGCCGCATCCCCATCAGGCGTTTCGCGGTTTCGCGCACGGTGGCGAATGCTTCCGGAAGCAACTGATCCAGCTTTTCGCCCTGGGCCAGACGCTCGCGGAAAATCCGTGTCTGATCCTGCAATTCACCATCGGACATGGCTTCGAACTGGGGTTCCAGCGCATTGATCTGCCGCACAATCGGTTGCAGGGAACGGATAAAGCGGTCATTCGATGACCCGAAAACAGCTTTCGCGACTTTTTTCAAACCGAGCATTGAGTGCCTTTATAGAAGCCTGGGCCAGTGAACATGGCGCCCCCGCGGAAGCGGAGCTGTCCTTTGACGATTGCGCTTGTCCAGATAGGTAGCACGGCTTGGCGCGTCAATCACGGGATGGGTCGATTGCGGCCGGCTTTTCCGGCCGGCAAGCGCTTTTCGCGGCAATTCCCGACCATTTTCGGCAATTTCCCTTCCCGAACCGTCCACGCATCGTTAATTGCCCTCATTCATGGAAATCTCGCCCCTCGCCCGCTCTTTCCCGCAGCTTCCTGAACTTGCCGGCGTGCGCCGCGGCGTCGCGACCGCTGGTTACAAGCCATGGACCCGGGCCGATGTGACATTGCTGGTATTCGACCCCGGCACCACGGTTGCCGGAGTCACCACCAAATCCCGCTGCCCTTCCCCCGAAGTGGAATTGTGCCGCCGCCATCTGCCGGGCGGTCAGGCCCGGGCGCTGGTGGTGAATGCCGGCAATGCCAATGCCTTCACCGGCCGCAAGGGCGCGGCCGCGACACTCGAACAAGTGACCGAAGTGGCGCGCCTGCTGGGCTGTGACAGCGGGCAGATCTTTGCCGCCTCGACCGGCGTCATTGGCGTGCCGCTGCCGGTGGAGCAGGCCAAAGCCGGCGTCGGCGCCGCCTATCAGGCGCTGGGCCAGGCCTCCTGGCTGGATGCAACCCGGGCCATCGGCACCACCGACACCTTCCCCAAGGCAGCGATGCAGCGCATCAACATTGATGGCACGGCCGTCACCCTCATCGGCTTCATCAAAGGCTCCGGCATGATCGCCCCCGACATGGCGACCATGCTGGGCTTCATCGTCACCGATGCCGCGGTTTCGGCGGATTTCCTGCAAGCCTGTCTGGTGCGAGCCAATGCCACCAGCTTTTCCTGCATCACTGTCGATGGCGACACCTCCACCTCCGATACCGTGCTGGCCTTCGCCACCGGCAAGGCCGGCACTGCGCAATTGCGCAGTGTCAACGACCCCGGCGCGCAGGATTTCGCCCGCGCGCTGGAGCAGCTCTGCCGCGACCTTGCCCAGCTGGTGGTGCGCGATGGCGAAGGAGCCAGCCGCTTTGTCGAAATCGCCGTCACTGGCGCTGTCTCGGACCAGAGCGCGCACCGGATCGGCATGTCGATCGCCAATTCGCCGCTGGTGAAAACCGCAATCGCCGGTGGCGACGCCAATTGGGGCCGCATCGTCATGGCCGTCGGCAAGGCCGGCGAGCCGGCCGACCGCGACCTGCTGGCGATCCGCTTTGGCGGCATTGAAGTGGCGGCACACGGCATGGTGGTCGATGGCTATGACGAAGCCCCCGTGACGGCGCATCTGCAAGGTCAGGATATTCGGATCGACGTCGATATCGGTCTGGGCGATGGCCGGGCCATGATCTGGACCACGGATCTGACACATGGCTATATCTCGATCAATGCCGATTACCGCAGCTAGGCCACAGCCACGCCCATGCCCGGGAAACATGCCTTGACATTTGCCCGGCGCGGTCGCCCTTGTCTGCGCGGATGGCGCTGTGCAACGCCGTGCCGTCCGCATCCAGCCTGTCCCCTTGCCCAACAGGAATCCGAATGGCTTTGAGCTTTCTCGCCGTGGCCGGTGCCGCCGAAGCGCTTGGCAAGGTCGTTCTGATCGACCTCGTGCTTGCCGGCGACAACGCCATCATCATCGGCGCCCTCGCTGCCGGCCTGCCCCACGCCGAGCGCCGCAAGGTCATCATGGTCGGCATGGCGGCCGCACTGGTGCTGCGGGTCCTGTTCGCGCTGGTGGCCGTGTGGCTGCTCAACATCGTCGGCCTGCGTCTGGCCGGCGGGCTGCTGCTGCTGTGGGTGTGCTGGAAAATGTATCGGGAACTGAAACCAGCGCCGGTCATGACCACCGACCATCCGCATGCGCACAAGGCGGCGCCATTGAAGGCCAAGACATTCTGGGGCGCCGTGCAGGGAGTCGTCATCGCCGACGTCTCCATGAGCCTCGATAATGTGCTTGCGGTTGCCGGTGCTGCCTATGACCATGTCGAGATCATGGTGTTCGGCCTGGTGCTGTCCGTCGCGCTGATGGGCATTGCCGCCAATTACATCGCCGGTCTGATCGACCGGTTCCGCTGGATCGGCTGGATCGGCCTCGGGCTGGTGCTCTATGTCGCCGTCGAAATGATCATTGGCGGCGGTCAGGACGTTCTGCCGCTGGTCGATCCGCTGGTTGATTCGATCCTCGCCCCCTGACACGCAACCGAAGGACGAGAGCGTCTAGAACAGCAGCGCCGCGACCAGCCTGTCCTCGGCCACCAGCACATTGAAGGTCCGCGCTGCGGCCGCGCTGTCCATGGCTTCGACGCGCCACCCCCGTGCCAGTGCGGATTGCAGAAAATCCCGGTCGGCGAAATGAAATTCCGCCCCCGTCCCCAGCAGCAACAGATCAATGGCCCCGATATCCGGCAATTGCCGCGCGTCCAGCCCGAACAGACCGAGGCCCGCAACTGTGCCGACGATATCGGCCGTGACCAGCATGGGCGGCCGATACAGGCGATCGGCTACCACCCAGCCTTGCTGCGTGCGCATGGTAATGCGGCTGCGGGCTTCACGCAGTTGCGGAGTCGACATGCCCTGTCATCCGCGATCCTGGCCGGATCGCCTGAGCTCAGCCTCAGACATGACCCCGCTCGGCCCGCTGCTTCGCCAGCAGCTTTTCTTCCGGACTTTTCGCCGCCGCGACAAAGGTATCGGATGTGACATTCAGCCAGAGCAGGAATGGCGCGCCGACGAAGATCGAGGAATAGGTGCCGATCGCGATCCCCAGCAGCATAGCGACGGAAAAGCCGAACAGCACCGACCCACCCAGAAGCACCAGCGTGCCCAGTGCGATCGCCATGGTCAGCGCGGTGATGACCGTACGCGGCAGCGTTTCATTGACCGACAGATCGAGCAGGTCGACCATTCCCATCTTGCGGTATTTGCGCAGATTTTCCCGGATACGGTCGTAAATGACGATGGTGTCATTCAGTGAATAGCCAATGATGGTCAGGATCGCCGCGACGATATTGAGGTCGAATTCCAGCTGCGTGAGGGCGAAAAAGCCGAATGTCAGCGCCACGTCATGCACGAGGCCAAACAGCACACCAACGCCAAACTGCCATTCGAACCGGAACCAGATGTAAACCGCAATGGC
>CAZIAA010000095.1:0-6179 GCA_964537365.1 uncultured Sandaracinobacter sp. | reverse complement strand
CTTCCACTATATACGTTTCCCCGACACGGACACGATGAAGGCGATCATCAATGTCCACTTCCCCGACATCCAGAAAAGTCTGGTGCGCGAAGCGCTGACCATTTTCTACGATATCCGCGAAGTGCCCGGGCTGAAGAAAAAGCCCAGCACGTCGGAACTGCTCGACTGGCTGAAGCTGCTGCTGAACGAAGACATGCCGCTGGACGTGCTGCAGTCGCGCGATCCGACCAAGGTCATTCCGCCGCTGCATGGCGCGCTGCTGAAGAATGAACAGGATGTCATGCTGTTCGAACGGCTGGCGTTCATGGCCCGGCGTGAAGCGCATCAGCGCTGAACTTGAACCGCAGCACCGCAAAGGTAAAGCAGCGTGATGCGCCGGCGGCCGGGCTGTTCATTCCCGGTCGCTGCCGGTAGACTGTTGCCGTCATATTCACAGGAGTTGCCCGGAGCCATGAAATTCCTGTCCCTTACCGCCTGCGTGGCGGCGGCACTCATGCTTGCCGGTTGCGCCACCACCCCCAAGGCGAATGTGCTGCGCTTCCATCAGGCCCAGCCGGTCTCGCCGGGCAGCATTTATCTGCGGCCGGCCAATGCGGAAGCCATAGGCGCGCTGGAATTCCGCGCGCAGGCGGATGCCGTGGGGGCGCAGTTGCAGGCGCATGGCTTCACCCCAACCACCAGCCCGCAGGTCGCGCTCTATAACGCCACCATTCAACTGAATGTGGCGGAACGCATGGGCGCGCCACGGCAATCCGGCCTGTCGATCGGGCTGGGCGGCGGCTTCACGTCGGGCGGAGTCGGCCTCGGCAGCAGCGTCAGCGTGCCGGTCGGCAGCAAGACCCGCACGGACATCGCTACAACAACGACATTGTCGGTGGTCATTACCCGAAGCCAGGACAACCGCCCGGTCTGGGAGGGCCGCGCCAGCCTCGACACCGAAGCCGGCGGCCTGCAGGGCACGGCGCTGACCGCCATTCTGGCAAAAACCATGTTTGCGGATTTTCCGGGCGAATCCGGCAAGACCGTGCTGGTTCCGATCCGCCCGTAAAGCGCTGCCTGGCAAAAATGGGGTTTCCCGCCGGCGGCTGGCGGACTATCTGTCATCCGCTCCGGACGCCGCATGAAACCAGCATGCGGGTTGACGTCTGTGCCGGCCTCTCCGCCGGCACGCCGCCCAGACGCCCGGGCAGGAACCGGTAACGGCTTACAATCTGGGGCAAGGAACGGGGACGCAAAATTGCAGCAAGCGGATCGCATACGCCAGCGGCGGGCATTATGGGCATCCTTCGTCGGCACCGGCATCGAATTTTACGACTTTTACGTCTATGCGACGGCCGCCAGCCTGGTCTTTGGCGATCTGTTCTTCCCGGCAACCGACCCCGGTGTACGGCAGATGCTGGCCTTTGCAACGCTTGCAGTCGCCTTCTTTGCCCGCCCGATAGGCGCCATGGTCTTTGGCCATTATGGCGACCGCATCGGCCGCAAGGCCACGCTGGTCGCGTCGCTGCTCACCATGGGCCTGTCGACTGTTCTGGTGGCCTTTCTGCCCACTTATGCAACGGCCGGCTGGATTGCGCCGCTGGCGCTGTGCATATTGCGTTTCGGGCAGGGCTTTGGTCTTGGCGGCGAATGGGGCGGCGCGGCCCTGCTCGCCATTGAAAATTCACCGCCGGGCTGGCGCGCGCGCTTTGGCGCCGCGCCGCAAATGGGCGCCCCTGCCGGTTTCATCGCCGCCAATGGCCTGTTTTTGCTGCTGGGGCTGTGGCTGACACCCGAGCAATTCGCTGCCTGGGGCTGGCGCATCCCCTTCCTGCTGTCGGCGCTGCTGGTCGCAGTCGGGCTGTGGGTACGGCTGAAGCTGAATGAAACCCCGGAATTTCAGGCCGCTCTCGCCGAAGCGCCGCCGGCCAAGGTGCCGCTGGCCGAAGTGTCGTCGCGCCACGCCGGATCGCTGATTGCCGGCATCATGGGCGCGGTGTGCTGCTTTGCCACCTATTATATCGCCACTGCCTTTCTGCTTGGCTGGGGCACGAAATCGCTCGGCTACAGCATGGAAGGCTTTCTGGCGGTGCAGCTGGTGGCGATCCTGTTCATGGCGATCGGCATCTATGTCGCGGCCTGGCTGTCGGACACTTTGCTCGATCCCGGCCGGGTGCTGGCCATTGGCTGCGCCATGGTGGCAGTGTCCGGGCTGCTGATGGCGCCATTGATGGCGGCCGGACTGCTCGGCGTGTTTATATTCGAATCGCTGCTGCTGGCGGCCATGGGCTTTGCCTATGGGCCTTTGGGCGCCTGGCTGCCGGGGCTGTTCCCGCCACGGGTGCGCTATACCGGCGCTTCGCTGTCGTTCAATATCGCCGGCGTCATCGGCGGCGGCCTCACGCCATTGATCGGACAGGCGCTGGCACTGGAAGGCGGGCTGTTCCCGGTTGGCATCTATCTCAGCACGGCCGGCGCGCTCAGCCTGCTGACATTTTTGTGGACCATCCGCCGCCGCGCTGCAATTCCCGAAACCGCCGCCTGAAGCCCGGCCCCGGCCGGCCGCCGGCCATCATCCGGCTTCAGCCCAGCTGGTAATCGGCGAAGCGTTCGCGCAGCGCGGATTTGCGGATCTTGCCGGTCGCCGTATGCGGGATTTCATCGACAAATTCGACTGCATCCGGCAGCCACCATTTCGCCACCTTGCCTTGCAGATAGCGCAGGATTTCCGCGGCCGTGACGCTGGCGCCCTGTTTGCGCACCACGATCAGCAACGGCCGTTCATCCCATTTCGGATGCGGCACGCCAATGACCGCGGCTTCGGCCACGCCGGCACAGCCAACCGCCAGATTTTCCAGCTCGATGGAGGAAATCCATTCGCCGCCGGATTTGACCACATCCTTCGACCGGTCGACGATCTGCATATAGCCATTGGCATCGATGGTCGAAACATCGCCGGTATCGAACCAGCCATCGGCATCCAGAATATCGCCGCCTTCATCGCGGTAATAACGGGCAACAACCCATGGCCCGCGCACCAGCAACCGGCCATAGGCCTCGCCATCGCGCGGCAATTCGCGGCCGGAATCATCGACCAGCTTCATTTCGACTCCGAAAATCGCCCGCCCCTGCTTGCACTTCAGGTCGATCTGCTGCGCCCGCGGCAATTTCTGCGCCGCCGCCGACAAGGTTCCAACCGTGCCCAGCGGAGTCATTTCGGTCATGCCCCAGGCGTGGCAGACCTCGATTCCATGTTGATCCTCAAACGCTTCGATCATCGAGCGCGGCGCCGCCGAACCGCCAATGACCACGCGCGCCAGCGGCTTCAGATCGCCGCCTTCCTGTTCCAGATATTGCAGCATGCCAAGCCACACCGTCGGCACCGCCAGAGTCAATGTCACACCTTCGGCGCGGATCATGCGGGCGATGGTCGGGGCATCGAAATGCGGTCCGCACAGCACCATCTTGGCACCAACGGCCGCTGCTGCATAAGGCACCCCCCAGGCATTGGCATGATACATCGGCACAACCGGCAGCACCGCCGTCTGCGAGCGCATATCGAGGGTATCGCCCAGTGCCGCGCCATAGCTGTGCAGCACGATCGCGCGGTGCGAATACAACACGCCTTTCGGATTGCCGGTCGTCCCCGATGTGTAGCACAATGCCGCCGGATCATTTTCCGCAACCTCGGCCCAGGGCGCATCGAGCGCGGCATCCGGCTCCGCCGCCAGAACCTCTTCATAACACAGCCAGTCCAGCGTCGTTGCCGGCATATGCGCCCGGTCTGTCAGCAGGATGAAATATTCGATCGTCGGCAATTGCGGCGCCAGTTCCTCGACCAGCAACAGAAAAGCCGGATCGACGAACAGGATCCGGTCTGCTGCGTGATTGGCGATATAGGCGATCTGCTCTGCGAACAGGCGTGGGTTGATGGTGTGCGACACCCCGCCCATGCCGGCAACGCCGAACCAGCATTCGACATGGCGGTGGGTGTTCCAGGCCAAAGTGGCAATGCGGTCGCCGCGCTGCATGCCCAGCCGCCGCAGCGCGGCCGCCAGCCGTTTGGACCGTTGCCAGATTTCCGCCCAGTCGCTGCGCAGTTCGAGACCGTCCGAAGTCAGGCTGACGATTTCCCGGCTGCCGTGATTGAGACATGCATGATCGATCAATCGCGGAACCGCCAGCGGCCAGTCCTGCATTGCACCCACCGCAACACTCCCTCTCGCAACAACTTCCCCAATTGCCGATTGGGTGAACGCAATCGGCGAAAAGTGCAAGGCGGCAATCCCCGGGCATGCGGAATCTGCTTGACTCAAGGGGAACAAATGGGGTCCATTCGGGCAGAGACCCAGCCCAAGGAATCACTTATGCCTGCCGCCAATCTCTTTTTTCTCGCCAATCTGCTGTTCTGTCTGGGCCTGTTCTGGCTGAACATCCGCCAGCTGACGCAGCACCGGCGACGGCTGGGAATCGCGCTCGGCTGGCTGGCCAATCCGGCCCGGGCAACGCAGCCCGATGGCGATCCCGATGCGCTGCTGCCGGCGAATATCGTTGCGCTGCGGCCAGCGGCCGTGCCGGCGCACGCCAGCACAGCCTGGCGGCGTCTGGCCGCCTGATCCGGAGGCGGAGGCGGCGCGAAAATCCCATCCCAATCGGCGGCAATCAGCCCGCCGGATCGATATCCTCCGGCGGGGGAACGAGCGTCTGAGCCAGTTTCGGATAGCCCTGCCGGCGCAGGCGGGCATATTGCAGGCTGGCAAAGGGAAAGCTCAGCGCATAGGCTAGGCCGAACAGAAACAGCATGGTCCAGGGCACCTGGGTTGCCGCCGCTGCGAACAGCCCCACGGCTGCCAGGGCAAAAAACCGTGCCGAGCGCGGAATCCGGATGGAGCGGAAGGTCCAGCCCGGAAGCGTCGACACCATCAGAAACGCCGCCACGGCCGTGATGACCGCGGCCACGATCACCCGCAGATCCGGATTGGCGCTGAGGCCGCCATCCGTCGCCAGATCCCAGAACAAGGGCATCAGCGCCATTCCGGCACCCGCCGGCGCCGGCACGCCCGTGGTGAAGCCCAGCTCCTTTCGCGGGCGGTCCTCGCGGTCGATTTCGGTGTTGAAGCGTGCCAGCCGCAGCGCGCAGGCAACCGCCAGCGCCAGCGCCACCACCCAGCCCACGCGGCCCAGATCCTGCAGCGCCCAGAGATAGAGGATGAATGCCGGCGCCACTCCAAAAGCAATCACATCCGACAGCGAATCCAGTTCGGCGCCGAAACGGCTGGTGCCATGCAGAAGCCGCGCCACCCGGCCATCGATTCCATCGAGAAGGGCGGCAATGACAATGGCGGCAGCGGCTTTTTCAAACGCCCCTTCAAAGGCAAAGCGCACCCCGCTGGCACCGGAACACAGCGCCAGCATGGTGATGGCATTCGGTACCAGCGCGCGCAGCGGCAGCGCCGCGCGGCCATCGCCCAGGCGATCGCTCATGACCGTGGCCCGGCAGCCGTAACGGCCGGTTGCAGCGCCGCCAGCAAGGTTTCACCGGCAACGGCGCGCTGCCCCTTCACCACCTGCGGCTGATAGCCTTCAGGCAGGAACACATCGACCCGGCTGCCAAAGCGGATCAGCCCGATACGCTGCCCGGCAACCAGCGTTTCACCGACATGCACGAAGGACAGGATTCGCCGCGCCACCAGCCCGGCAATCTGGGTGAAGCCGACGCGCGTGCCATCCGCGGTTTCAATGACGAAATACTGCCGTTCATTGTCCTCGCTGGCCTTGTCGAGATCGGCGTTCAGAAAGGCGCCGGGCACATAGACGATGCGCCGGACCTGTCCGGGCACCGGCGTGCGATTGATATGGACATCGAACACCGACATGAAGATCGAGATGCGGGTCGCCCTGCCCGGCGCCAGACCATCGCGCGCCACCAGCTGGCGCGGCAATTCAACGTCCATGATCTGGCTGATGAGGCCATCCGCCGGTGACAGGATGCGGCCTTCGCCCGCGCTCGCCGCCCGGCGCGGGTCGCGAAAAAACGCCAGAATGAAAACCGTCAGCGCCAAAGTCAGCCAGGGCAGCAATGTCCAGTTCCAGAAGAAACCGACAAGGGTGACCGCTCCGGCGATACCGGCGAATTTATAGCCTTCCGGGTGAATCGACGGCCAGCCCCAGGCCACCGGCTCCGGCCCGGCGGAATGGGC
>CAZIAA010000094.1:0-6193 GCA_964537365.1 uncultured Sandaracinobacter sp. | reverse complement strand
ATTGATGATCGCCTTCATCGTGTCCGTGTCGGGGAAACGGATATAGTGGAAGAAGCAGCGGCGCAGAAACGCATCCGGCAGTTCTTTTTCATTATTGGAGGTGATGATGACGACCGGGCGCTGTTTCGCAGTGACGGTTTCGCCGGTTTCATAGACGTTGAATTCCATGCGATCGAGTTCCTGCAGCAGGTCGTTCGGGAATTCGATATCGGCCTTGTCGATCTCGTCGATCAGCAGCACCGGCAGTTCGGGCGAAGTGAACGCCTCCCACAGCTTGCCGCGGCGGATATAGTTGGAAATATCCTCGACACGCGGATCACCAAGCTGGCTGTCGCGCAGGCGCGCCACGGCGTCATATTCATACAGGCCCTGTTGCGCCTTGGTGGTGGATTTGACGTGCCATTCCAGCAGCGGCGCATCGATGGCGGCGGCGATCTCATGCGCCAGCACGGTCTTGCCGGTGCCGGGCTCGCCTTTCACCAGCAGCGGCCGGCGCAGGGTCATGGCGGCATTCACCGCCACTTTCAGATCATCGGTCGCAACATAGGCAGCCGTGCCTTCGAAACGGGTGGAAGCGGTCATTCGTCAAATTCCTTTCAGCGTCCCCCGGCCAGCGATACAAGGTGCTGGGGGACGAACCTCGGACAGCATGAATTGCGTGCAGCCGACAAACAGTCATTGCCAGTAAGGCCTTCCATAGGACAATGGAACTGCGAATTTGAAGAGGCTATTTTGCGCATGGCGATCCATGCAAGGAGAGGGGCTTGAGCGAAAATACGGCAAGCATGGTGGCTGGCGAACGGCGCTGGCTGGGGCATCCGCGCGGTCTGTTCGTGCTGTTCTTCGCCGAAATGTGGGAACGCTTTTCCTATTACGGCATGCGCGCATTGCTGATTTTCTATCTGGTTCAGCACTGGCTGTTTTCCGATGGCGAAGCCAGTGTCATCTATGGCGCCTATACCGCGCTGGTGTATATCACGCCGGTGATCGGCGGCTATATCGCCGACCGCTGGCTGGGCCAGCGCCGCGCAGTCACCTATGGCGCCGTGCTGCTGACCATCGGTCATACCCTGATGGCCATCGAAGGCGATGGCGGCCGCGATGATCCGGCGCTGAATGCGCTGTGGCTGGCGCTGGCGTTCATCATTGTCGGCTCCGGCTTTCTGAAGGCCAATATCTCGGTCATCGTCGGCCAGCTTTATCCGCGCACCGACCCGCGCCGCGACCCGGCCTATACGATCTTTTACATGGGCATCAATCTGGGCGCGGCGATGGGGGCGCTGGGCGCTGGCTATCTCGGCCAGACCTATGGCTGGTCCTGGGGCTTTGGCGCCGCCGGCGTCGGCATGTTACTGGGATTACTGGTATTCGTCGTCGGCAAGCCCTGGCTGGAAGGCCATGGCGAGGCCGCCGATCCGCAGCGTCTGCACCAGCGTCGCGCCGGGCTGTCGGTGAAATACTGGCTCTACCTCAGCGGTCTGGCGACGGTCGCTGTGGTTTGGTGGCTCATTCAGAATCAGGCGATCGTCGGCACCTTGCTGGGGGTTGCCGGAATTATTCTGGTCGCCATCGTGCTGTGGATTGCAGTGTTTCGCCTGCCGGCCGAAGACCGTGACCGCATATTGGCGGCGCTGTTCCTGATGTTCGCCTCCATCCTGTTCTGGGCGCTGTTCGAACAGGCCGGATCGTCGCTCAATCTGTTTACCGATCGCGCCGTCGACCGCCATATCCTGGGCTTTCATGTGCCGGCGTCGATGTTTCAGTCGATCAATTCCATCTATATCATCACGCTGGCGCCATTTTTTGCCATGCTGTGGCTGGCGCTGGCGAAACGCGGCCTCGAGCCTTCCACACCGGCGAAATTCGGTCTGGCCATGCTGCAGCTGGGCCTTGGTTTCCTGCTGCTGGTCTGGGGCTCGCCGGCGGAAGGGCTGACGCCGGTGCTGTTCATTTTCCTGATTTATCTGCTGCACACCACCGGCGAACTCTGTCTGTCGCCGGTCGGGCTGTCGGCGATGAACCGGCTGGCGCCGGCGCATCTGGCCGGGCTGATCATGGGCACCTGGTTTTTCGCGTCCGCAGCCGGCAATTTCACCTCCGGCCTGATTGCCAAAGCGACCGGCGGCGAAAGCGGCATAGTGACGGCGGCAACCACCTTGCCGGTCTATGCCAGGGTCGGCTGGCTGGCGATCGCGGCCGGGGTGGCGTTGCTGCTGCTGGCGCCGCTGGTGCGCCGGCTGATGCATCTGGATACCCTGCGGGATGCGGATGCGGAAACCCGCGCTTAGCGTCGGGCCAGTTGCAACAGCAGGCCAGCCATGGTCATTGCCCAGGCCATGAAGGCGACGAGCAGGAAGACATTGCTCAAGGGATTGAGGAAAGGCAGGTCCATGGCGCGGGCGATCTGGTCGGTGCAGGCGGCATACATGCCCAATGGAAACACCGCGCCCCAATACAGCGGGCTGTAGGAAAACGGAAAGCGCCGGAACAGATAGCGCCAGGCGCCCAGCAGCAGCAGCATCGGAATCCACCAGCTTCCGGTTGCCCAATACAGGATGGTCATGCCCTTGATAAAGGGCAGCATGGATTGCAGCAGGGGTGAATCCGCTGCATTTTCGATCATCACGCCGCCGGCAAGCGCGGAAATCGCCATGGCGCCCATGTTGATCCAATAGGGCGGGGTGAGGTCATCGGGCGGCAGCGGAAAGAACAGATAGCGGTAGAAAATCAGCGCGATCATCCAGATATAGAGCATGCTGCCCCACAACCACATCGACAGCGCGAAAAAATCCAGCTCGGCACGCCAGGCCGGGCGGAAACTGTCGGTCAGCAGCGCCCCCAGCACCGCCAGCGACTGGGTGGCGACGACTGCCAGCAGCCAGCCGCCATTCAGCCCGCGCGCGAGCGGCGGTTTGTCGGCGCGCACCGTCAGCACGGCATAGATCGGATAGGTCAGCAGCAGCCACAGCAGGATTGCCAGCGCGCCCAGCGCGATTGCCGTGGTCGGGCTGTGGCCGAGCAGCAGCGCCTGCGTCCCCAGCACTGCGGTTGCGGCAATGCTGGTGAAAAAGCCCGAAGCGCGGGCATGGTCGCAGAAATCGGCCAGAACGGCGCGGGGATGACGCCACAAGCGCAGGATGTAAAGCAGCCAGAGCATGGCGTAAAAACCGATGTTCAGCCCGAACAGCAGCCGCGCAGCCCCCGGCCAGCCATGCATGTCGGCCGCGACAGAGACGATTCCCGTGGCCATGACCAGACCGAAATAGGCCGGCGACAGGCCCGCCAGACCGGCAGCCCCGGATGGTGCCGTTATCGCTGGCTTTGTGGTTGTCGGTTCCGGCATGTTCCCCCTGGCGTCTGGCCGCATGCTGCTTCTCTATGGGAAACTGGCCGGATATCGCAATGGCGCGATGCAGAACGACGAGGCGGGACGGTCGGGACGATGGTGGCGGGGGCGGGACTTGAACCCGCGGCCTCAGGGTTATGAATCCTGTGCTCTAACCAGCTGAGCTACCCCGCCTGTCGGTTGCCGCGCCATGGATGTGCATGGGGCGTGCGCGGCGGCGTTAACGCGCTGCTGCGCGCTGGTCAAGCCGCGCGCTCAGGAAATGGACTGCACCCAAGCTGCCACATCGCTGGCGATGGCATTGGCGATCTGATTAAGCGCGGTGGTGATTTCCGCGCCATCGACCTGGTGGATCTGCGCGCTGCGTTCGAACCGGTGCTGGTGCACGCTTGTCGTGGTGCTCAGCGTTGCATCATAGCGCAGATGCACCTCGCGGCCCTGCCGCAGGTCGACACCGAAATTCTGCAATTGCCCGGTCAGTCGGCGGCTGGCGGTGCGCCCGGTCGAACGCATGTCGATGACGCTGATGCCATGTGCGGCCAATGTGTTGGCGAGCAGGCGCTGAAACAGGATATTGGGCTGCTCGCTCCAGCTGGCGGCCGGCACATACTGGATTTCGGTGTCCGAGATGCTGACTGGAATGCGCAATGTCTGCAATGCGCCGGGGGCGGTTGGCGTCGCCACCGACACCGCCTTGCCAGTGTCGATCGGCGTGGCTGCGGCGGGTGTGGCTGCATCCGTCTGTGCTGCGACGGGCGCGGCGCTGATGGTATAGAGCACTTGCGGCCGCGCATCCTTGCCGCTGCCGATCTGCACCATCGGCCCGCAGGCACAGAGCAGCAGCGCGGACAAGGGTGCCAGCCACGGCAATGGCACAAGCCGCGACAATGGCAGAGGGGCGCGGGTCATTGGGCCTTTCCTTTCGGATCATACTCCGGCAGCTGGCGGTTGCCGCTCAGGGCTTCGACCGGATTGTCGTTCAGCCGGGTGATCAGCGCGTTGACGCGTTCGCTGGTGTCGCGCAGCTCGGCAATCAGCTGGTTGATCTGTGGCAATGTCTGCACGGCGAAATTCTGTACTCCGGGTTCGGCCGCTTCCGACAGCTTCTGCACTTGCCGCAGGGTGGCATCGGCCGTGGTGATCGCCTTTTGCAGCTCCTGCACCAGCGGTTTGCCATTGTCGGCCAGCAGGGCATTGGCATTGCTGCTCAGCTCCGCGATGTTGCGGGCGGCTTCTGTTGCGGCCTTCATGGTGTCCTGCATTTCCCGGATGGACGCCCGGAGCGCCGGGCCTTCGGCAGCAATGTCGCCAGTGATCTGGTCGAGATGGTCGACCAGACTGCCGAAGCGGGCGCGGTTTTCGTCATCGACCATGGAATTCAGCCGCTCCAGCAGGATGGCGGCGCGATCGAGCACTTGTGGCGCGGTTTCCAGAAGCTGCCCGATGCCCGATGGCCGCGCCGGGATGACGGGCACGCCATAAGGCCCCTTGCTGGTCAGAGGCTTCTGCCCGCTCATGCTGCCGGAAAGCTGGATTTCGGTGACGCCGGTGAAACCGACGGATTGCAGGCTGGCGACGGTGCCTTGCAGCACGGGGGTATCGGGCTGCAGTTCGATGCGCACGCGCACGAATTGCGGCGTTTCCGGCAGCAGCGCGACCCGGCGCACCTGGCCGACCGGCACGCCGGAAAAGGACACCGAAGAACCGACATTCAGGCCAGCTACGGATTCCTTGAAGAAAATGTCATATTCGGCCTTGGTCTCGCCGGAAAAGCGCGCGAGCCACAGGATGAACCCAATGAGGGCCAGCAGCAATATGAAAGTGATTGCGCCAACGATCACATGGGACTGGCGGGTTTCCATCAGCCAATCTCCGCTGAAACTTGGGGTGTTGCATGCGCAGCCGTTTCGGCCGCATTGCGTCCTCTGGGGCCGCAGAAATATTCGCGCACCCAGGGATGGTCCAGCCTCGACAGTTCCTGCACGGTGCCTGTGGCAATGATCTTGCGGTCGGCAATGACGGCAACGCGGTCGCAGATGGCATAGAGCGTGTCGAGGTCATGGGTGATCAGGAACACCGTCAACCTGAGCGTGCGGGCGAGTGTGAGGATGAGGTTATCAAAGCCGGCGGCCGAAATCGGATCGAGGCCAGCGGTCGGCTCATCCAGAAACACCAGTTTCGGATCGAGCGCCAGCGCCCGCGCCAGCGCCGCGCGCTTCTTCATGCCGCCGGACAGTTCGGACGGGTATTTCGGTTCGGCGTCCGCAGGCAGGCCGACCATGGCAATTTTATAGGCGGAAATTTCGTCCATGAGCTGCTGCGACAGAGTGAAATATTCCTTCAGCGGCACCTGCACATTTTCCGCAACCGTCAGCCCGGAAAACAGCGCGCCGCCCTGAAACAGCACGCCCCATTGCCGGGTCAGCAATGGGTCCTGTGTTGATTCAGCGCTGGTCACTTCCTGCCCGAACACGCGGATCTCGCCGCCGCTGGGTTCCTGCAGGCCGATGATCGAGCGCATGAGCACGGATTTGCCGGTGCCCGAACCACCGACTACGCCGAGGATTTCGCCCGGCATCACATCGAGATCGAGATTTTCATGCACGACATGGCTGCCGAACTGCGTGACCAGGCCGCGCACGGTGATGATGGGTTCATCCGCCATCAGGTCAGTCCCATGGCAGTGAAGAAGACGGCAAATACGGCATCCAGCACGATCACTGCGAAAATCGCCTGCACCACGGCCAATGTGGTTCTCTGTCCAACGGATTCTGCATTGCCTGTCACCTGAAACCCCTGATGACAGCCGATTATGGCAATAATGGCGCCGAAAACCGGCGCCTTGAT
>CAZIAA010000093.1:0-6197 GCA_964537365.1 uncultured Sandaracinobacter sp. | reverse complement strand
GGGCGCCAAAACCACCAATGGCGCCTTCCTCGATGGTGACGACCACCTTGTGGGTTGCGCACAGCCTGCGGATCAGCGCTTCATCCAGTGGTTTGGCAAAGCGCATGTCGGCAACGGTCGTCGACAGCCCACGGGCATCCAGTTCATCGGCAGCAAGGAGTGCTTCCTGCAACCTTGTTCCCAGCGACAGGATGGCAATGGTCTTGCCTTCGCGCAGGACCCGGCCCTTGCCGATTTCCAGTTGCTGCGGAATGTCCGGCAGCGCGACACCGGTGCCATTGCCGCGCGGATAGCGCACCGCGATCGGCCCCGCATCATGGACATTGGCGGTGTGCACCATATGCACCAGCTCGGCTTCATCGGCGGCGGCCATGACGACGATATTGGGCAGAGTCGCCAGATAGGTGATGTCGAAACTGCCGGCATGCGTTGCGCCGTCGGCACCGACCAGACCGGCGCGGTCGATGCCAAAGCGCACCGGCAGATTCTGGATGCAGACGTCATGCACGACCTGATCATAGGCGCGCTGCAGAAAGGTCGAATAGATGGCAGCCCAGGGCCGCATGCCGTCGGCGGCAAGCGCGGCGGCAAATGTGACGGCATGCTGTTCGGCGATTCCAACGTCAAAACAACGCTCTGGAAAGGCTTGTTGAAACAGGTGAAGGCCGGTGCCCGACGGCATGGCGGCGGTGATTGCAACCACTCTGGAATCACGCTCGGCTTCGGCGATCAGGGCCTTGGCAAAGACATTGGTGTAGCTCGGCGGCACGCCGGCCGGGGGTTTCTGCTGTTCGCCGGTGACGACATTGAACTTCACGACGCCGTGATATTTGTCGGCGGCGGCTTCGGCCGGGGCATAGCCCTTGCCCTTTTGCGTCACCACATGGACGAGGATGGGGCCGCGCGCGGCAGCGCGGACATTCTGCAGCACCGGCACCAGCACATCCAGATTATGGCCATCGATCGGGCCGACATAATACAGGCCGAGTTCCTCGAACAAAGTGCCGCCCGTGCCGAATGTGCGCAGAAATTCATCCGCCCGCCTGGCGGGCGCCTGCAGCCGTTCCGGCAAGGCCTTTTTGGCCAGCTGGCGTAATGCGTCGCGCAGGGTCAGGAACGGCTTGGAACTGTAGAGTCTGGCGAGATAAGCGGAAAATGCGCCTACGGGGGGCGCAATCGACATGTCATTGTCGTTCAGGATGATGATCAGGCGATTGCCGGCCTCGCGGGCGTTGTTCATCGCTTCATAGGCAAGCCCGGCGCTCATGGCGCCATCGCCGATGACGGCGATTGCCTTGCCCGGCACGCCCGAAAGCTTGTTGGCGATGGCAAAGCCGATGGCGGCGGAAATCGACGTGGAGCTGTGCGCGGCGCCAAAGGGATCATATTCCGATTCGCTGCGGCGGGTGAAACCGGACAGGCCGTCGCGCTGGCGCAGGGTGCGGATGCGGTTCCGGCGGCCGGTCAGAATCTTGTGCGGGTAAGTCTGATGGCCAACGTCCCAGATCAGCCGGTCCTGCGGCGTGTCGAAGACATAATGCAGCGCAACCGTCAGCTCGACGACACCGAGACCGGCGCCGAGATGGCCACCGGTCACGCTGACGGCGTCGATGGTTTCCGCACGCAATTCATCTGCCAGCTGGCGCAATTGCCGAAGCGACAGCCGGCGCAGGTCTTGCGGATAGGGGACCGTATCCAGCAATGGCGTGGCCGGTCGCTGGCTAAGCGGGGGTACAGGCGGGCCGTTCGTATGATCCGTCGCAGCACTAGTCATGGCACTGGCTTAACCCGAACTGGCGGCAAGCAAAAGGCCCACGGCATTGGCGCGCGGCAAGGGTGCTGGTCTGGGCGCTTCTGGGGCTGCTGCGGCGCATGGCGTTTCCGGTCAAAGATTGCATGAGGGTCAACTCTCGCTAGTTCTGCGGGTTGCGGCAATTCTGGCACAGACCGACCAATTCGAGCACGGCCTGCCGGGGTGCGAAATTGGCCAGTTCCGCCCTGCGGCGCATTTCCTGCGCCAGCTGGTCATCATCGAGATGGCCGATATGGCCACAGGATTCGCAAATCAGGAAAATGCAATCGTGCAGACAGCCCGGATGGGTATTGGCCATATAGGCGTTGCGGCTTTCGATGCGCTTCACCAGATTATTGGCAACGAACAGGTCGAGGATTCGATAGACGCTGTTGACGGCAATGCGCCGGCCAGACAGCCGGGACAGCCGGTCTGCAGCTTCATAAGCGGAAATGGGTTCGCCGTCCTGGGCGACCACTTCAAAGACATTGGCGCGCAATTCGGTCCACTGCTCACCCTGGCTGAGCAGATGTTGGCGCGCGGCTGCGTTCAGCTCGCGGCTGCCCGGTGCCCAGTGGCCGTGGCGGCGCTGACTGGAAGAAGATGTCTGCACTATCATCAGTCGCTCCTTTCTGGCGGAACGGCGGAGGCGGCATCCGGCGCCGGAGTGGTTGGCTGTGGCTTGGCGGCAGGCTTTTTCGCAGCTTGCGCCGTGATGGCGGCGGCCAGCCGGTCCGCGGTCGGGCAAGGTTCCGGGCACAGCTTTTTCAGCCGTTCGAGATTGGTTTCGGCGCGCGGTTGCGCCCCGCGCTGCAGGAATGCCATGCCCTGCAGTTCCAGCGCCGACAGGTCGTTGGGGTCCAGCGCCAGCGCCTCGCGATAATAGCGCAGGGCATGGCCCGGAAGGCCGTCAGCCTCGGATGCCCGGGCGAGGCCGATATAAGCCTGGCGGTTGCGCGGATCGGCGGCAAGCGCGGCTTCGTAGTTGCAGATCGCGTCCGCGGTGTTACCAGTCTTGAGCGCGGCATGGCCGGCGGTCAGCATCTGCAAGGACAGCGGCGACAACTGATCATCCGGCAGGCCACGGGCTGGCGCCGGCGGCGGCGCTTCAGTTGTTGCTTGCGCCAGCGCAGGCCAGGGCAGCATCAGCAGCCCGGCCACAAGCACGGCTCTGCGCTTTCTTCCTGTCTGGGCCCGGATGTGGGACTGGTTTACCATATGGCTTCCTTTGTGGCATATGTGCGATTAACAGATTTTGCCCAAGCTTGCGACAAAAAAGCCATCTGTTCCATGGCTTGCCGGGGAAAGTGACTGTGCAGTGGCAATTCGCAGGCCAAATTTCCGGGGCGCTTCGGCGATTTGCGCCGGCCCTTCGGATGGCAGCACCGAACACACCGCATAGATAAGCCTGCCCGATGGTTTCAACAATCCTGCGCCGATGCCGATGAGCCGGGTCTGAATATCATGCAATCGGTGGAGGGCTTGCGGTGTCAGGCGCCAGCGCAGTTCCGGATTGCGCCGCCAGGTGCCGGTGCCTGAGCAGGGCGCATCGACCAGAACCAGATCGGCGGTGCCGGCAAGGTCTGCCAGCGCCGCCAGTTCGTCTCCCGGATTCAACAGGCGGGATTCGACGAAATCCGCGACACCGGCGCGTTGCAATCGCGGCTGCATGGCTTGCAGCCGGGCGCGATTGGTATCGGTTGCAATCAGCCGGCCCCGTCCGGCCATGTCGGCCGCGAGAGCCAGCGTCTTGCCGCCACCGCCGGCGCAAAGGTCGATGACGGTTTCGCCGGGCTGTGCGGCGGCAATTTCGATGATGTGCTGACTGCCGGCATCCTGCACTTCGATTGCGCCATCGCGCAGCAGCGGGTTCGATTGCAACTGCGGACTGCCCTGCAACCGGACGCCATGGCGCAGGCCGGCAATGGGGGTGCCGCCCAGAGCCGTGGCGATGGCCTGGCGTTCGGCTTTGCGCGCGTTCACCCGGATATCCAGCGGCGCGCGTTGCAGCAGCGCCTGCATTTCATGGTCGAGGGCAGCGCCGAAGCGGTCGTGCAATTCGCTTTGGAGCCAGGCTGGATACGGCCGCGCGCTGCTGCGAGGCTCGTCGGGCTGGGGCGGCAGGGCGGCGTGCCGGCTGCCATCGAACAGCGCCAGAAGCTCGGGGTGCCGGTTTTCCGCCAGACCGAGCATCAGGCTGCGGCCGGAGGCCGGCCGCTCGGCGCTGAAGCGGATGCCGCGGAACACCAGTTCGCGGATGGCGGCGCGGTCACCCGAGCCGGCGTAGCGGCGATCGCGAAAATAGCGCTGGATGAGGGTGTCGGCGGCGGCGCCATTGCTGCCGGTTGCAGCAATGACTTCGTCCAGGATTTCAATCGCGGCCTGCAGCCGGGCGGCAGGCCGCATCAGCGCGTCGGATAGTTGGGCGCTTCGCGGGTGATGGTCACGTCGTGAACATGGCTTTCGTGCAGGCCGGCATTGGTGATGCGGATGAAGCGCGCCCGCGCCCGCAATTCGGCCAGCGTGGCCGAGCCGGTATAGCCCATGGCCGCGCGGACACCGCCAATCAACTGGTGCAGCACATCGAGCGCTGGTCCCTTGTAGGGAACCTGGCCTTCAATTCCTTCCGGCACCAGTTTGAGATGGTCCTTGATGTCCTGCTGGAAATAGCGGTCCGCCGAACCGCGCGCCATGGCGCCAACGGATCCCATGCCGCGATAGCTTTTATAGGCGCGGCCCTGATAGATGAAGGTCTCGCCCGGGGTTTCATCGGTGCCGGCCAGTAGCGAGCCGACCATGACGGCGGCCGCACCCCCGGCCAGCGCCTTGGCGATATCGCCCGAAGTGCGCAGACCGCCGTCGGCAATGACTGGAATGTCATGCCGGGCGGCGGCTTTGGCGGTATCCATAACGGCCGTCAGTTGCGGCACGCCGACGCCAGCGACGATGCGCGTGGTGCAGATGCTGCCGGGACCGATGCCGACCTTGATGCAATCGGCGCCGGCTTCGATCAGGGCTTCGGCGGCTTCGGCGGTGGCGACATTGCCGGCAATGACCTGCGCCTCGGGGGCGTGCTGTTTCAGCAGCCGGACAGATTCCAGCACCTGTTGCGAATGTCCGTGCGCGGTGTCGATGACAATGAGGTCACAGCCGGCCTCCAGCAACGCCACCGAGCGGGCGAAGCCCTTGTCGCCGACAGTGGATGCCGCGGCCACGCGCAACTGCCCGGCGTCGTCGATGGTGGCGTTGGGATAGGTGGTGGCCTTTTCCATGTCCTTGACGGTTATCAGGCCGATGCAGCGGTTGTCGTCATCGACCACCAGCAGCTTTTCGATGCGGCGCCGGTGCAGGATGCGCTGCGCTTCCTCTTCGCTGACTCCGGGCTTGACTGTGGCCAGATTCTCGCTGGTCATCAGTTCGGCAACGGGTTGCTGCTTGTTCTCGGCAAAGCGCACGTCGCGGTTGGTCAGGATGCCGATCAGCTTGCCGGGCTGTCCGTGCGGGGCGGGTTCGACGATCGGGATTCCGGAAATCTCGTGATGCGCCATCAATTCCAGTGCTTCGCCCAGGGTCTGATTGGCAGTCATGGTGATTGGATTGACGACCATGCCCGATACGAAGCGCTTGACCTGCTTTACTGCTTCGACCTGTTCGAGAATCGACATATTGCGGTGCAGAACGCCGATGCCGCCGGCCTGCGCCATGGCGATGGCCATTCTGGATTCGGTGACAGTGTCCATCGCCGAAGACAATATGGGGATGGTCAGCCCGATGCTGCGGGTGATGCGGGTTGCCGTATCGGCGCCCGAGGGCATGACTGCCGATTCCTGTGGAACCAGCAGCACATCATCGAACGTCAGGCCGATCGGAACTGTCATGGGCGTTTCTTGTTCTTTCCTTGCTGTGTGGCAGCAGGGGCAGGCCCGTTGAGGCCCGCCCCTGTCACATGCTTGCGCGAAATTTTCGCCGGCCGCGCCTCAGGATTCAGGAGTCCCCTGTGGTGCTGGCTGTGTCGTTGAAGTCTGCGCCGGTGCAGGTGCCGCGGCGGCGGCCTTCGCCGCGCTCTGATTGTCGATCCAGATCTGATAATATTTGGCCAGCTGGGCGCGGGGTGATCCAGTGACCAACGCAAGCGCTTGTTCCGCGCCCGCGGCATCCCCGGTCTTGCCCAAGGCAAAACCCAGCCGTGTATTGGTGACATCCGCGTCCACGCCGCCCTTCGTCAGCGCGGTCCTGTACAGGCTTGCCGCCTTGGCATAATCGCCATAGCCGAGATAGGCGTCCGCCGTACCAAAGGCCATTCGGCCGTTACTGGCGCGGGCGGCTTCTTTCTCAAGGCCGGGCAGGGACTTGCGATCGCTTGCCACCTTGGGGGCAATGCTGCCCATCATTTCCTTGACGAGTG
>CAZIAA010000092.1:0-6362 GCA_964537365.1 uncultured Sandaracinobacter sp. | reverse complement strand
GGCTGACGCAGGATCCGGATGCAGTGGTGGCCGATGCCGCGCGCTGGGCCTTGCAGCGGTTACGGCAAGGCTGAATCCGCCGGTTATTCTTCCGCCGGCGCCGGCGGGCAGTTGGGAATGCCGTTTTCGAAATTCTCGATCCGGCCAATCAGACCTTCCAGCAGCTTGCCGACTTTCCCGAGGCGCGTGGATTCGGACGCGACAATGG
This sequence comes from uncultured Sandaracinobacter sp., assembly GCA_964537365.1. GTDB lineage: Bacteria > Pseudomonadota > Alphaproteobacteria > Sphingomonadales > Sphingomonadaceae > Sandaracinobacteroides. The sequence continues at coordinate 6,154 of CAZIAA010000092.1, read as the reverse complement.
CGCGAAACAATCGGCTCTTCCAGTGGACGGCATCAATCTCAATATTCGGGACCGCGGACGCAACGATATCCACCAGCCGCTCGGCAGCGTTCAACCGCCCCCAGAGATAGTCGTTTTCGCGATAGGCGCGGCTGAAAAAGGCGGCAAATGCGCTCAACTGCCAGCCTTTCAGGCAGCCCCGGCTGCCGCCTTCCATCAGTGCCTGGGTATCGTCCGGCGAGATGCGATCGACCAGCAGTTCCTCGAAACCGTGCAAATACTGGTCGTGTATCAGCGGCAGAATGACGATGTCATAAAAAGGATAGCCCAGCCAGGAGCGGATTACGTCGCGCCGCGCCGCACTGCCGACCTGCACATCGCGCGCGATATCAACCAGCACCTCATCCACCTGCACATCCAGCTGCGACAGACCGAGCATGTCGGCCAGCGCATCAATGACACCCGCACCGATTTCGACAATTGCGGCCTTGCCGCCCGGCGCTCCCTGCCGGCGCAGGGGCTGGACAATGGGGTCGATCCGCATCGCCTGTTCGGCTGTCAGGCCGGCGCGTATATGCTCGAACGGGGCGATGGCCTGGCGCAGACTGGCCTTCAGCAATTCAGCGCTGCGGCGTTCCGCCGGCGTCAGGCTGGTGGTCATCGCCGCCGACAGCCGGCTGAGGAAAAACTGCAGCCGGCGAATGCGATAGCCCACATCCAGCTGGCGCAGCAGACGGACATAGCCGCTGGTCTCCGCATTCTTGCCAATCGCGGCTTCATGCGCAAATGCATCGCGCGCCGCCGCAGCCTCGCCCAGCGCCTGCCGCAACAGGTCCTGCTGGCGAGGACCAAGGCCGGTGGCGCGCGCCACCAGACCGGCGGCTTCATCCAGCACCAGCTGCAGCTTCAGTTGCGCATAGGCGCCAAAGGCGAAACCGGCATCGCACGCGGCGGCCGACTGGATGCGCGAACGCGCCCGCGCCAGCCGGTCCGGCGAGATCGGCAGGCGGAACAGTCGCGCCCCCACAGCGTGCAATATGGCTTCGTCGACACTGGCCGGCAGCGCATTGATGACGCTGCGCAGCCGCCCGACCCGCTGCGACAATTCGCTGATCTCGGCCAGGCTTTCGCGGATCGGCTGTTCGCGTGGAATATCCGCCATGGAACGGAATATGGTGCTGAAGAAGCTGGGCTGGCGCCCATCCAGCGTATCCTTCTGGTCGTCCACGTCGGGGGTCGGATCGATATAGACGAAGCGCCGGTCGATTTCGCGATGGCCATAGCGCGAACGGACGGCGGCAATGGTCGGCGCAAAAGGCGCATTGTTGAGAACGCTGCCATCAATGAGGGCAATATCTTCTGGTCGGCGGCTGTCGGGCAATTGCCGGGCAATGAATTCCGACCGATCCGGCCAGCCGCGCCCGGTGTTCGCCAGCCGGCGGTCGATTTCGCCGATGGAGGCAGGCGGAAATGCACCCGGAAAGCTGGCCGTCGCCCGCGCCGCCAGCAACAGCGCCGGGCGCGAGCCGACCGGCTGTCGGCGCGGATGGCCGGCGGGCGGCGGCCCAAGACCGATATCGCGCATGCGGGCGACCGGCGGGCTTTCGAAAGTGAACAGCCGCCGGTGTTCGCGTTCCACCACCACTGGCGGCGAATGAATGGTCAACTCGGCTTTCATGCCCCAGTAATCCGTTGCCGTCACGAACAGGCTCAACGGCGTCGTCGGCGGCACCAGCGGCGGACCACAGGGCGCCGTTTCCATGGCGCCCATCGCTTCATCCAGCATGGTGGTCAGCCCATCGCCGGAAAAAGGCGGCTTGAACCAGCGGCTACGCACGAAATATGACAGCTTCACAGCGATTTCAGCGCGCACATCCGGTTCGTCGACAGCCGCCAATGATGCCGAATGGCGGCCGGCGAACCAGGCCACCGGCTCCTTGTAGATCCGGCCCAGCCGTGACAGCAGCGACTTGCGCGGCCGCGCATCGGCATCGAGCAGATGGTCGACATCGGCTTTTTCCAGCCACATATCGGTCAGCGGCTCCAGCGAGTGCCCCTGCGCCAGTGCATTGGCCAGCAGAACCGCATTCAGACCGCCGGCCGACGCCCCCGCCAGAATATCCACCATGACCGACAGATTGGTTTGCGCGCCGATCTCCGCCAGCAGCGCCTGCCAGACCTTTTCGGTATCATCCGCGCCACTGTCCACCGGGGAGCGACCGCTCTTATGCGCTTCGCTGCTGCGCACCAGCTTCCATAATTCCTTGGTCACGCCATGCATGTAGACTGCAAGGCTGACCCCGCCATAGCAGACCAGCGCGATCCGCAGTTCCTTCTCGGCAATCATGCGTTCGGCTGCAGCATCGCCAGACAATTTCCCGTCAATGCCCAACCAGAACCTGGTCCGGCGGGCGGTGGCCATCGACAAAGACGCGGATATTGGCCACCACCTTTTCGCCCATGGCGCGCCGCCCTTCGAAAGTGGCGGACGCCATATGCGGCAGCACCAGCACATTGGACAGTTCGCGCAGGGGTTGCGGAATCGCCGGCTCGGCTTCGAACACGTCGAGACCAGCGCCGGCAATGCCGCCGCGCGCCAGTGCTTCGATCAGCGCTGATTCGTCGATCAGGCCACCGCGCGCGACATTGATGAGATAGGCGTGGCGCTGCATGCGCTTCAGCCGGGCGGCGTTGATCATATGATGCGTTTCTGCTGTGTCCGGGCAATTCAGGCTGATGATGTCGACTCGTTCCAGCATGGCATCCAGCGTCGGCCACCAGGTCGCTTCCAGCGGCCGTTCGACCGCGGCCGGCAGCCGGTTGCGGTTGTGATAATGGATGGCCAGCCCGAACCCGCGCGCGCGCGCGGCAATGGCCTGGCCGATGCGACCCATGCCGACGATGCCGAGGCGCTTGCCGCCGATGCGGTGGCCCAGCATTCCGGTCGGAGCCCAGCCCTGCCATTTCCCCGAGCGCGCGCGCCGATGGCCTTCGGCCATGCGCCGCGGCACCGCCAGAATGAGCGCCATGGCGAGATCCGCGGTATCCTCGTCGAGCACGCCCGGGGTGTTGGTGATGGTGATGCCACGGGCATGCGCGGCCTGCACGTCGATATGGTTGAAGCCGGCGCCGAAATTGGCAATCAGCTTCAGATCCGGGCCGGCCTTTTCCAGCAGCGCCGCGTCGATGTCGTCGGTAACCGTCGGCACCAGCACATCCGCCGTCGCCACCGCTGCCAGCAGTTCCGCGCGCTGCAACGGACGGTCATCGAGATTGAGCGTCACATCAAAGAGTTCCGCCATGCGGGTTTCGATCTGTTGCGGCAGACGCCGGGTGACGAAGACGCGCGGACGCCGGTCGTATTTCTGAAATCGCGGTGCAGACATGCGCCTCATGCTATGCGGATGCGCTATGCTCTTGCAAGCATTGCGCGTGCTTGGCAGGGGATAAACATGTCCCGACTGATCCCGATTGTCCTGCTGTTGCTGGGCGCGCCTGCGCTGACGCAGCCGGCGGCTGATTCCGGGCACAGGCTGCCAACCAGCCAGGACGCCCTCAAATACCGCTCCGGGCTGCCGGTGCCGCGCTTTGCCTCGCTGCGGTCCAGCAAAGCCAATCTGCGCGCCGGCCCGGGCAAGCAATATCCGGTCACCTGGGTGTATGTGCGCCCCGGAATCCCGCTGGAAGTGCTGTCGGAATGGAATGTCTGGCGCAAGGTGCGCGACGCCGACGGCACCGAAGGCTGGATGAACCGCGCCATGCTGGCCGGCGAACGCGCCATCCAGATCACCGGCGAACGGCGCAATCTCTATGCCCGGCCGGACATCAGTTCGCCGGTGGTGCTGCGCGCCGACCCCGGTGTGGTGCTGCGCGTCACCATGTGCGCGCAGAAATGGTGCCGGGTCGAAGGTCAGGGCCGCTCCGGCTATCTGCTGCGCGAACAGGGCTTCGGCGTCTATTCCGATGAATCGATCGGCTGACCACCGCGCCGGACGACTGCAGCCGTCCGCTGCCATTTTGCTGTTCGGCGCGGCCGTGGCGGCAACACTGACCGTGGCCGTCCATGTCCGCCGCCAGCGCCGCTGCATTCGCGCCCTGCTGGCGGATGCACAGCTGGACCCGCTGACCGGGCTGCCCAACCGGCGTCAGCTGGCTGCGGGCTGGGCACGCCTGCCCGAAGCCGCCATCCTGTTCATCGACCTCATCGGCTTTCGCAGCATCAACGACCGCCACGGCCATCTCATCGGCGATCAGCTGCTGCAGCAGGTCGCCCGGCGTCTGGCCAGCGTCATTCCGCCGCCCGAAACCCTGGTGCGCTGGGGCGGCGATGAATTCATCGCCATCGTCCGCCGGCAGCAGGCCAGTCAGCGCCGGCAGGCATTGACCAACGCCCTGGCCACACCCTTCGATCTGGGAACCGACCCTGGCCCGCTCAGTGTGCGGATCAGCGCCCGCAGCAGCCAGTCCAGCAACGAAATCGGGCTGGCCGATGCGCTGTCGGCGGCGGCGGCGGCGCTGTTGACGGCGCGCGCCGATGCCGCACCCGCTGATGCCCTTCAGTCCGGAGCGGCCTGATACAGTTCGGCAATCAGCCGCTGCAATTCCCGCCCGATCAGATCCTCGGCAATGAGACCAGCGCCCAGCCGCGTTCCCAGTTCGGCATGCAGCCAGGACGCCAGCCCGCAGGCGGCAAACCCATCCAGCCCCTGCGCCAGCGCGCCGGCAATCATTCCCGCCAGGACATCGCCGGAACCCGCCGTCGCCAGCCAGGGCACGGTATTGGCGGCAATGAGCGCGCGGCCATCGGGCGCGGCAATGCAGCCATCGCCGCCCTTGAACACCATAATCGCGCCGCTGTGTGCAGCGACTGCCCGCGCCCGCTGCAGCCGGCTGCCCGACAGATCCGGATACAGACGCTGGAATTCGCCTTCATGCGGTGTCAGCACAACCGGCCGCCGATGCGCACGGATCAATTCCGCCAGGCGCTCGGCGCGGCCGGCAAAGGCGGTCAGCGCATCGGCATCGAGCACCAGCGGCGTGCCGGTCCGCAAGGCTCGTTCGGCGACATCGGCCGCCAGCGGCCCGGCCGCCGGGCCAATGCAGGCCGCGCGGATTTTCGCATTGGTCAGAAGTTCGGCAAAGCCTGCAGCATCAGCCTCCGCCAGCATGATTGCAGTCAGATGCGCGGCATGTACGCGAAGTGCTGCGCGATCCCCCGCCAATGTGACTGCCCCCGCCCCCACCCGCAGCGCTGCGCTTGCCGCCAGCCGCGCAGCACCGGTCTGCAATTCCGGCCCGGACCAGACCAGCACACCGCCGCGGGCATATTTGTGCACGCCCAGAACCGGTCGCGGCAGATCCCAGGGGCCAAAGCCATTCGCCCATAATGTCGAATCCAGCGGCGCCGGCAGGCCGATGTCGGCAATCCTCAGCTGGCCGCAGTGCAACCGCCCCGGCAACAGGAAATGTCCGGGCTTGGCGGTATGGAAAGTCACCGTGCTGTGCGCCTGAATGGCGACGCCCGGAACTTCGCCGCTGTCGGCATCGATTCCGGATGGCACATCGACTGACAGAATCGGCCGGCCGGAATGATTCGCTTTCTCGACCAGCGCCTGCGCTTCGCCCTGCAAGGGCCGGGTCAGGCCGATTCCGAACAGTGCGTCGATCAGCAGATCGGCCTTTTGCCAGTCCGCCTCCGTCGCCAGGCGCACGCCTTCGGCAAGTTCGCGGGCGCGGGCGGAATCGCCTTCCGCCACTTCGCCCAACTGCACCCGCGCCACATCAATCCCGCGCGTCTGCAGAATGGCCGCGGCCACATGGCCATCGCCGCCGTTGTTGCCCGGCCCACACAACACCAGCGCCCGGCCCCCGGCCGGCAGCATGCGCAAAGCTTCCTCGGCAACGGCCGCGGCCGCAACACGCATCAGCGCAAAGCTGTTGTGGCCACTGGCGAACCAGCGGGATTCGACAGCGCGGATTTCAGCCGCGGTCAGTAATGGGCGGGCGGAATTCTTCATGGCCCGTGCAGTTAACAGCGTAAAGCCCGGCCATGGCAAGAGGCCAGCCCTCGCCGCCTTGCGGGCGCGGCACGAAGCCCCCCCAAAGCCCCGGGCAAAGCGCCCGAATGCAAATGGCGGCGGGTGTTAGCGCTTCAGTCCGGCCAGACCGCCAAAGC
>CAZIAA010000091.1:0-6389 GCA_964537365.1 uncultured Sandaracinobacter sp. | reverse complement strand
AGTGCTGGCGCTCGCTGGCGACACCGTGGCGGTGGGCGATGGGTCGCCTACGGTGCGCGATCTGCTGGCGCGGGCGCTGGGTGAAGAACGTGCTGGCGGCATGATCGAACGTCTGGGCGATGAAGCGCGCCCGCCGCTGTTCGAGCGGCTGCAATGGCTGGAGCCATTTGCAATCGCCTCGCTGCTGGAAGGCGAACATGCGCAGGCGCAGGCGCTGGTTCTGGCCAAGCTGCCGCAAGCGCGCGCCGCCGCCGTGTTGCAGCAACTGCCTGTGGCGTCGCGGTCCGATCTGTTGCGCCGCATCGCCATGCTGCGGCCGGTGTCGTCGCATGCCGCCGAAGCGCTGGACGCGGCGCTGGCGGAACGCATTCAGGCGCATCGCCCGCGTCAGCCTCTGACTGGTCTGGGCGGCATGCAGCGCGCCGCCGATCTCATCAATCTTGCCGGTCTGCCCGAAGATGAAGCCTTGCGCGCGCTGGCCGATGCCGATCCGGAAGCAGCGGAATTGCTGTCGCAGGCGCTGTTCACCTTTGCCGATCTGGCCCGCGTTGATGCGCGTGGGCTGCAGACGGTGATGCGCAGTGTCGAAGCGGACCTGTTGGTGCCGGCATTGCGCGCCGCCCCCGAAGCCTTGCGCGATCAGTTGCTGGCCGCCATGCCGCAACGCGCCGCCGATGTGCTGCGCGACGAAATGGGCAGCCGTGGCCCGGTGCGCATGGACGAGGCCGAAGCCGCGCAGAAGAGCATTGCTGCGGTTGCCCGCAAGCTGGCGCTGGATGGCGAAATCATCCTGCCCGGGCAGGGACCGGGCTTTGTCTGACACGCCGGTCAGAAATCCGCTGGCGGGTCTGGCGACGGCACGCGCCGTGCCGCTGTCGACGCTGTTGCAGCGACAGCCACCGGCAAAGTCGGAAGCTGTCCCCACCCCGCCAGTTCCAGCGGTGGATGCCCGCGCCGAAGCCGAGGCCGTGGGTTATGCGCAGGGCCATGCCGCTGCAGAAGCGGAACTTATGGCCCGGATCGACAGCCTCGAACAGGCGCTGGCCGAGGCCGGGGCGCAGCATCAGGCCGCCATTGCCGAAAGCCGGGCGCTGTTGCAGGCGGCGGTGGATGCCATGGATGCAGCGCTGGCGCAGGAACTGGCCGGGCTGACATTTGCCGCTGCAAAAGCCGTGCTGGCGCGTGAGCCGCGCCCTGGCGAAGTGACATTGCGCAGCCTGCTGGCGGAAGCTCTGGACGGATTGGCGCGCGGCACCCTGTACTTTGCTCTGGCCGACCTCGAATGCGGCCACAGGATCGCGCCCGAAGGCTGGATGGTGGAGTCGCGCGCAAGCCTGACGGCGGGCATGGTCGAAGCCGAGGCGGGCGCCACTTTGCTGCGCGTATCGCTGCAGCAAAGATTGCAGCAATTACTGCCCGACGAGGCTGCGGAGCCATGACCGCCAGTGCCATCCGCAGCGCGGCGCAGGATCTGCGCACGCAATTGCTGGTGCCGGCCTTTCAGCCCGGCCGCGCCGGACGGGTGATTGCCTGCGAGGGGCTGTTGTTGCAGATGGAAGGACTGGATGCGCCCGTTGGCAGCCTGGTGTCGATCCCGCTGGGCAATGGCCAGGGCGGCGGTCGGGGCGGCGATATCGAAGCCGAGGTCATCGGCTTTCGCAATGGTCTGTTGCTGCTGATGGCGCTGGGGCCGGCGCCGATTGCGCCGGGTGCGCGCGGCTGGCTGCGCGGCGAAGCGGACCGGGTGCCGGTGGGCGAAGCGCTGCTTGGCCGTGTCAGCGGCGCGCGCGGCGAAGCCATTGACGGCTGCGGTCCGATCCGGGTGGCCGGCAGCTGGCCGCTTGGCGGGCAGCCATTGCCGCCGCTCGATCGCGCCGAAGTGGCGCGGATTTTTCCCAGCGGCGTGCGGGCGATCGATGCCCTGCTGACATTGGGGCGCGGACAGCGCGTCGGGCTGATGGCCGGCAGCGGTGTTGGCAAATCGGTGCTGATGCAGCAGCTGGTGCGGGGCAGCGAAGCCGATTGCGTCATCATCGGCCTGATTGGTGAGCGCGGGCGCGAGATTTCCACCTTTCTGCGCCAGTTGCAGGGCTCGGCGCTGGCGCGCGCGCATGTGGTGGCGGTGCCGGCCGATGCCGCCGCGCCCTTGCGCGTGCGCGGTGTGCTGCGCGCCTTTGCCATTGCCGAATGGCTACGGTCTTTGGGGCGGCATGTGCTGCTGGTGGTCGACAGTCTGACCCGCGTGGCCCATGCCCAGCGCGAAATTGCATTGGCGGCCGGCGAACCGCCGGGCCGGCGCGGCTATCCGCCGTCCTCGCTCGATCTGCTGCCGCGGTTGATCGAGCGCGCCGGCAATGACCGCGCCAGCGGCGGCGCCATCACGGCCTTGTTCACGGTGCTGGCCGATGGCGATGATCTGGTGTCGGATCCGGTCGTTGATACCGCGCGCGGCGTGCTCGATGGCCATATCCTGCTCGATCGCGGCATTGCCGGACGCGGCCGGTTTCCAGCGATCGACATCGGCCAGTCCTTGAGCCGCACCATGGCCGATTGCGTCACGCCCGGACATCTGGCCGCCGCCAGCCGGTTTCGCCGTGACATGGTGCTGGTGGAACAGAATCGCGATCTCGTCACCATGGGCGCCTATCAGCGCGGCCAGGATGCGTTGCTGGATGCAGCGATGGACAATGAAGCCGATATGGAAGCCTTTCTGGCCCAGGGCCAGTTCGAAACCACTGGTTTTGAAGACGCGCTGTCGGGTCTGCAGCAGGGCTGGGGCGCGGCATGAGCCCGGCGCGGCAGAAAGCCCGGCGGCTGGCGCGGCTGGCCGATATTCGCCAGCTGGATGTGCGCATTGCCGAAAATCGCGCCATTGCCGCGCGCAGCCAGGCTGATGCAGCGCTGTCGCAGGTTGAACGCGTGCGCGCGATCATTGCCGAGGCCGGCGCGGCGCGCGGCGTGAGCACCGGCGCCATGCTGGCGGGCGCCGCCGGCCTGCGCAGCCTGCTGCAGTCGGCGCTGGATGTGGCGATGCACGACGCCCGCGAAAAGACCCAGCTGCACAGCCGCCATGTGCAATTGCATGCCCGTGCCGAAGCGCGCGCCGACCATGTGCAGGAAAGCCTGCGGCACAATCGCCGGCTGGCCGATCTGGGCGCGGAGGACAAGGAACGGGATGACCGGCCGCACCGCCGGCGAAAGGACAGACCATGACCGAGATGCTGAGCGCAATTTCCACGACCCCGGCCGTCGACGGCGGTTCTGTTGCGGGGCAGCGCGGCGGTGGACGGGGGCATGCGCCGCCGGCATTCGCGCTGCTGGAAGCAGAGCCGGCGCCGGAGGCGACGGGTGCGGCAATTGCCCCGGAACCTGCTGTGGAAACGCGCTTGTCCGCTGTGGCGGGCGATCGGGCGGACGACAGTTCGGAGCTGGCCGCGAATTCCGATGCGTTGCTGCCGCTGGTGGCTGAATTCGTGCTGCCGCCTGCGATTGCGGGCGAGGCCCGGCCGGTGCAATTGGCACGGGTGGAGGCGGCCGGCAATGGCGCGTCGGCGTCCGGCCTGACGTCTTTGCACGGCGGGCCGGCGATGCTTCTGGCCGGCGGTGAACAGTCGGCTTCGGCTGTGGCTGAACGGGTGTCGGCCGGTGGCGCGCTGCAATCCGCAACCGGGCTGCGCCCGGACGCGGTTGCTGTGGCGCCGGCGACTGGGCAGGCGGCCATGGCGCTTGCCACCGGGGCGGGCGCAGAGGGGCAGCGGTTGGCATTGTCGATGCCGGCCATTGCCAGCGCGGTGGAGCACAGCACGCCGGTCGATGCCGGCCAGAGCGCGGCGCCGGCCGACGCCGGGAATTTCACCCGGATGCCGGGTCAGACTCCAACCCCGACTTCAGCCCCAGCCCAGGTCTTGCAGGCAGCCGATCCGCGTCTGTTTGCAACCGCCCTGCCCGCAATGACGCCGATCGGCGCGACGCCGGCCGGCGAGGCACCGGCGCTGTCCGCTGCGGCTGCGGTGGTGGTGGCACCGGCCGGCCCGGATGGCGGCTCCGCCAAGGGCGGCGGCGAATCAGGGCAGCGGTCGGCGCCGGATTCCACCGCCGCCAGCCTGTTGCTGCAGGCGGGCGGCAATTCCGGCCAACAGATAGCTTCATTCCGGATCGATCCTGCCGCAGTTGCGGCGCAGGCTGGAATCACTTCGGCCGTTCAACAGTCCAGCGCCAGTACGCCTGTGCCACCGGCGCTTCTGGCACAGGCGCCGGCACCCCTGCATGTTACGGGGCACTCGGCGCTTGCGCCACCGGATGTTGTGGTGCGTCTGGTGAATGGCGACCGCCTCGATGTCACCATTTCGACCGCCGATCTGGCCGGTCACCAGCGTCTGGACCATGCCCGGCCGCAACTGGTGCATGCGCTGACGCAACTTGGTTCCGAAGTGGAGGCAGTCCGCGTGGAACTGCGCCCGGTTTCGGGCCCAGACAGTGGCGCGGGCACCGCTGCCGATAGCAGCAGCGGGCGCGGATCCGGCGCGGGGCAGTCCCCGTTCGCAGAGGGGCAGAACAGGCATGATGGTCAGCAGGGCAACAACAGCACAGGCGACAACCGGACAGGCGACAACGGGGCGGTGCAATCGCCGCCGGCATCCGGCCGCCCGGGGTTGCCGCAGACAGCGGATACCGGCGCAGAGGCCCGGACAGCCGGTCGGGATGGCGCGCCACGGCGGATCGACCTTTATGCCTGAACATTGCGCTGAAGGTCACCGTCATGGCTGAAGCCAGTGGAACCGTGCTGCTTTCCGAAGCATCGAAAAAATCGCTGCTGGCGCGGCTGGTCATTCCATTGACGCTGCTGCTGGCCGGCGTTGCAGTGGGGGCGGCGGGCGCCATGCTGTTGCCGCCGGTGTTTCCGGATCTGGCGGCGGAAAAACCGGCCCAGCCCAGGGTGGCGCCGTTGCAATATGTCGAAATCGACAACAGCTTCACCGTCAATCTGCAGGATACCGGGCGCTTCGTACAAGTGCGGATCGCCATTTCCACCCAGGGCGGTCAGCCGGTGGTGGATGCCGTGGAACGCCATCGGGTGGCGATTCTGGCGGCGGTTCTCGATGTTCTCGCGGACAGTTCCGAACAGGCGCTGGCGCAGTCCGGCGGCCGCGAAGCATTGCGGCGGCGCATGCGCACGGCCATCAACGATGTGCTGCGGCGCAAGGCCGGCATGGCCGGCGTCGATGATGTCTTCCTCACCAGTTTCGTGATGCAATAGGCGGTCATGGCGTCGGTTTCTCCGCAAATCTGGACCTGGCCACCGGCCCCTGCGGCGGTTGGCGATACGCCGGCGCGCGCGGCGGTGCGCTTGCCCGATCTGTCGGCCTTTGCCGCCGCCTGCGCATCGGAATTGTCGCGCCTGTTCGGCGCGCATGTGCAGGCCAGGGCGCAGGCCGGGGGCTTGTCCGGCGATGACCGGCCGCTGGTGCTGGCGCGGGTGGCGCTCGCCTGCGACGGCGCGGGGCCACGGCCGCTGGTGGCGGTGCTGGCGACTGAAGCCAATGCCGCTGCCCTCCTTGATCTGCTTTTGGGCGGCACGCCCGGAAAACAGCCAGCCATTGCGCTGACCAGTCTGCCGCCGGGCAGCGCCAGCTGGATGACATTGACCCAGTTTCTCGGCCGTGCCTGTGCCGTTGCGCTGGAGGCGGGCGGTGTGCCCAGCCGCCTGCCGGTCGATCTGCCGCCGCGCGCCAGCTGCGATTCCGGGGGCGCGGCGCATCTGCGGCTGGATCTCGATCTGGAGGGCGTCGCTGTGCGTCTGGCTTTCCGCCTGCCGGAAATGGCGGTTCCCGAGTATGCGTCGACCGTTGCCACGCGGCAGGAATGGCAGGCGCGCACCCAGGCCCGGGCGCAGGATGTGGCCCTCAGGGTGTCGCTGCGGATTGCCGAGCAGCGCATGTCGATCCGCGATGTCGTCCGCCTCGGGCCGGGCGATGTGCTGCCGTTGCAGCCGCCGGAAAGCGTCGATGTGCTTGTTGGCGGGCGGAAATTCGCCCGGCTGGCGGCGGACGGCCTGCACCCCACCCGTCCCGCCGAGGAGGATTCGCAATGAATGCCGTGACACCATCGGAACTGAAGAAGAAGCTGGGCCGTAAACCAGCCGATGCCGCGGCAGAGGAACGCCTGCGGGTGGAGCTTGGCGAACAGGAAGCCGCCGCCGCCGAACAGGATGGGCAAGCGGATGCGCCGGATGCACCGGATGCGGCATCCGCGGATGCCGTGCATCCGGCGCCCGCGGCGGCTGTGTCAGCCGATGCCCGTCATGCGCCCGCGCCGGCGGCTGGCATGGGTGCCGTGCCGGCGCAACTCGCCGGGGTTGAAGTGACATTGTCGGTTGAAGTCGGCACCAA